>CACLBK010000004.1 GCA_902605135.1 uncultured Alphaproteobacteria bacterium | reverse complement strand
TCCAATTTTTCGTTTTTGCAGCAATAAATATTAGTGTGTCATAAAGTTTTTCAATATTTGGATTTAGAGCAAATAATTTTTCTCCATATAAAAAAGCGTGATGATAATCTTGTTCTCTTAAATTTTGTTCCATTAATCCTCTATATCCAAGTGTTTCTGTTTTTTTTGATTTAATCATATCTTCATAGACATTGTTTAATTCTGGAAATTTTTTTTCTATCTTTAAAACTTCTGACTTTAACAGAAGAGATAATGATGGGTCATCTTTAAGATAACTAACCATTTTTTTATGAGATTTTAATGCTGTCTTGTTATCTTTATTTGCAACAGCTATCATTGCATCGACAAAATGTAAGTAACCTTTTTCAATTTTATTATATTTATTTTTTAGGAAATATTTACCGAGTGAAAGTCTCGATCGGAAAAATAAGTAAAGCACCAAATATAATAGAAAAATAAAAGATAAAAAAACAACAGCAAATAAATTTGAAGAAAAAGAATATTTTAAATTTCCTATATCTAAGGATACAATAAATGGATTAGTAAAAATAAAAGTAAGCGCTATGATTAATAATAAAAACTGCAACATAAAAATTGAAAATCTATACATTATTTAATTTTGTTATTTCCGTTATAAAATTATTATAATTATTCATTTCATTTATAGATACTTTAAAAAAAACTTTATAATTTTCTATCTTACTTATACTGCTGTAAGCTTTTGATATGTTTCTATTTTTAATAAATAATTTAGTTTCCTCTAATATTAAAATTTTTTCATCAGAAATAATATTTTCTGAAGATGGAGAAAGACTTATGTGTGGTAAAAAAATTTTGTTAAATAAACTATTGTTTTCGTTCAAAATATTCTTCAAATATAAATTAACTTCATCATTAAATTGATTTTCTAAAAATAAATGACCTTTATATTTATTTTTTTTTAAAATTGATAATTTTTCCAAAATAGGATTTTTGTTATTTTCTAAAATTGTTTCAAGATATTTGAGTTCTCTATCAAAATCCATGTTGTTTTCGTATTTGATTTTTATTAACTCAACTACTTCTTTGATAGATTGATTTACTAGCTCAGGATTATTATTAGGCTGATCTTCAATATTTTTATTTTTTATAGAAGAAATCTCATAACTTAGAGAATTGAAATTCTTATTTAACAATTCTATGCTTTCATTGATTGGCGTCAAATCAACTTTTGATTCTTTGTTTGAATTTTCTTTAATAAGTTTTTCTATATTTGTTAAAGCTGTTTTTGTTTCTAAAATTTCTTTGGATATATTTTTTATAAATTCAGAATTTTCACTAATATTTTTCCTAAGTTCATTTTCTAATTCAATCTGAAGTTTGGATACTTCATCTTCATTTTGATAATTTGCATAGAGAAGATAAATTAAGAAAAATACACATAAAAGAAGAATAAAGCTTAACGAAAATTTAGAAAAAACATAAAAACTATCAAAAATTTTTTTCATACCTTTTTTTTAGCATTATTAGTTTGTTGTTTAACAGTGTAAAATACTGTACCAAAAAAATATGCTTGTATTTGCTGCAGAAACTTCGTGCGACGAAACATCAGTATGTCTAATGAAAAATAGCTCTATTGTAGAACATATTACTTTTTCTCAAGAAATTCATAAAATACATGGTGGTGTTGTCCCAGAGTTAGCTTCAAGATCTCATTTGGAAAAAATACAAATTATAACAAATGATTTATTTAGTAATAAAAAAATAGAACCAAAAGAAATAGACGTTTTTACTGCTACTTGTGGGCCTGGACTAATAGGCAGTTTATTGGTTGGCTCAACTTTTACCAAATCTTTAGCAATTTCTTTTAACAAACCATTCATTCCAACTAATCATCTTGAAGGACACATATTGTCTACAAGTTTTAACAACAATATAAAATTTCCAAATCTCATCTTGCTTTTAACCGGAGGTCATACTCAAGTTTATTTGATGAAAAGTGAGAATGAATTAGAGTTATTGGGACAAAGTGTTGATGATGCAATAGGAGAAGCTTTTGACAAAACAGCAAAATTAATTGGTCTATCATATCCTGGTGGTAGTGAAATTGAAGAACAAGCGCTTAAAGGTAATGAGGACAAATTTGTTTTACCAAAACCATTAGTTAAAGAAAAAAATTTTAATTTTTCTTTTTCTGGCATTAAAACAAATATAAACCTTTTAACAAAAAAGAATAAAATTGATGAAAAATTCATAGAAGATTTGTCGGCATCATTTCAAAAAAATATTACTGAAATCCTTATTGAAAAGTTAGAAAGGGGTTTGAAAAGATTAAGTTCTGATAATAAAAATATCAGATCAATTTCTGTAGTAGGCGGAGTGTCAAATAATAAATATATTCGAAGTAAAATAGAAAATTTTTTCGTTAAAAAAAATATTGAAATTTATTATCCTATAAAAGAAATGATGGGAGACAATGCTGCAATGATTGCATGGGCATGTACGAAATTTTATAAAAAAGACAGAAATGATTTATTTTTTAAACCCACACCTAGATTAGGAGTAAGAAGTGTATTATAAAATTAATTTTGAAAAAAATTTGAACTAAAGAATATTAAAATGAAGTATTGGTTATTGAAATCTGAACCTGATGCATGGTCTTGGGATAATCAAGTTAAAGAAGGTACATCGATGTGGGATGGGGTCCGAAATTATCAAGCTAGAAATAATTTGAAAGAAATGAAAAAAAATGACTTATGTTTTTTTTATCACTCAGTAACAGAAAGAAGTATTGTTGGTATTGTTAAGGTTGTAAAAGAATATTATCCAGATCCTACTGATAAAACAGAACGTTTTGTTGTGGTTGATGTTAAAGCAACAAAAAAATTAAAAAACCCAGTTTCTCTCGATCAAATAAAAGAAAATAATAAGTTAAAAGATATTGCTCTTGTTAAACAAAGCAGGCTCTCCGTAATGCCTTTAAAAAAAACTGAATGGGATATAATAATTAAAATGTCAAATTAGCTTAAAAAAAATAATTACTTGTTGATATTTAAATAATTTAGAATTAGTCTCTTAATATGGAAATAAAAAAAGAGTGGCTAGATTATGCAAAAATTAATGAAGAAAAATATTCTTTAATGTATGATCATTCTCTTCAAAATAATGATGAATTTTGGGCTGAGCAGGCGCAAAGGGTAGATTGGGTTGATAAGTTTACAAAAATCAAAAATGTAAAATATTCTAAAGAAGATGTAAGCATTAAATGGTTTGAAGATGGTAATCTAAATGTATCTTATAATTGTATAGATAGACATGCTAAAAATAATCCTGATAAAATTGCAATTATTTGGGAGGGTGACGAACCGAATGAAACAAAAAAAATAACTTATAAAGAGCTGTTGTTAAATGTATCAAGAGCGGCAAATGCACTTAAAAAAATTGGTGTAAAAAAAGGTGATAGAGTAACCATATATTTAACAATGATACCCGAGTTAGCATATATAATGTTAGCTTGTGCAAGAATTGGAGCTGTACACTCAATTATATTTGGAGGTTTCTCGGCAGAATCTATAGCTGGTAGAATTAAAGATTGTCAATCAGAATATATTGTAACTGCTGATGAAGGAGTAAGGGGTGGTAAAACTATTCCTTTAAAATTAACAACAGATAAAGCATTGGAATCATGTCCTAATGTTAAGAAGTGTTTAATTATTAAAAGAACAAATAAAGAAATAGAATTAATAAAAAATAGAGATGTATTTTATGATGATGTTCTTAAAGATGTTAATGATTTCTGTGAACCAGAAATTTTAAATGCAGAAGACCCATTATTTATTTTATATACATCAGGATCAACAGGTAAACCAAAAGGGGTAATGCATACATCAGGTGGTTACATAGTTTATGCTTCAATGACTCATGAATATATTTTTAACTACAATGATGGCGATATATATTGGTGCACTGCTGACATAGGATGGATAACTGGTCATAGTTACATTATTTATGGACCTCTTTCTAATGGAGCGACAACTTTAATGTTTGAAGGTGTCCCAAATTATCCTGACTTTTCTAGATTTTGGCAAATAGTTGATAAACATAAAGTAAATATATTTTACACAGCTCCTACTGCTATAAGAGCTTTGATGAGAGAAGGTGACGATTTTGTTACAAAAACTGACAGATCATCACTAAAACTTTTGGGAACAGTTGGAGAACCAATTAACCCAGAAGCATGGAAGTGGTACTATGAGGTACCAGGTAATTCAAAATGCCCAATTGTAGATACTTGGTGGCAAACTGAAACTGGAGGAATTTTAATATCACCTCAAACTGGTGCGATAAAATTGAAACCAGGCTCTGCTTCAAAACCTTTCTTTGGTATAGAACCATGTATTGTTGATAAGGAAGGTAAAGAATTAAAAGGTGAGTGTGAGGGTATGTTATGTATGAAAAGATCTTGGCCTGGTCAAATGCGAACAGTTTATGGTGATCATAAAAGATTTATTGATACTTATTTTTCTCAATTTGATGGTAAATATTTTACAGGAGATGGTTGTAAAAGAGATAAAGATGGATATTATTGGATTACAGGTAGAGTTGATGATGTAATCATTGTATCTGGACATAATTTAGGTACAGCTGAAATAGAGAGTGCGTTTGTATCTCATAAAGATGTTTCTGAGGCAGCAGTTGTAGGATACCCCCATGATGTAAAAGGTAATGGCTTATATTGTTATGTTTCTTTAAAGGTTGGTATAGAAGGATCAGAAAATTTAACTTTAGATTTAAAAAAGACAATTAGAGAAAAGATTGGTCCTATTGCTTCTCCTGACTTTATACATATTACTGCCGGTTTACCTAAGACAAGATCTGGAAAAATTATGAGAAGGATTTTAAGAAAAATAGCATCAAATGATTTTGATAATTTAGGAGATACTTCCACTTTGGCAGATCCTTCTGTTGTAGATAATTTAATTGAAAATAGAAAGAATAAATAAAATCTATCTTGGTTCCCAATGCTTTAAGCACCTAGGCTCATAAATATTTGCTGCCCCTACCTGGGTTCTCTCACCGCCTTCTGTTTTTCTATAAGTTTTAGTAGCTTCAATGCCACAAACATTACAAAAACCATAAATTTTTACAATTTTATCTGATAATCCTAAAAGCATTGAAGATGTTTCCCATGGCTTTCCTCTTGAGTCTTGATCAAGTCCAGCACAAACAACATCTATGCCACTATTCAAAATAATTTCAACATTGCTAAGTGTATCATGGGTATCCATAAATTGGATTTCATCTAAAAAAACCATATCAACTGTACTCTTATTGAATATAAATTTCTTTAGTGTTGTTTGCCAATCTTTCATAGCATAACATTCATGGCTTAAATCATTATGTGTTATAATTTTCTCATTTGAGTATCTATTATCTATACTAGGTTTAATGACAATAATTTTTTTATTTTGATGCTTAGCCCAAAGTATTCTTTTCAACAATTCACTTGTCTTACCCGCAAACATGGCCCCCACAATTGTTTCAAGATTACCTCGCATAACTCAATATATTTTATTTTTATTATTTGTTATATTATTAATTTAATTAAATAATAGACTATTTAGAATAATGATTAAAGGTGAAAAGATTAGATTTGACATTCATAATATTTTATTTTCAATTTATAAATTTAACAAAACGTTAAAAAACTCATCTATTAAAAAAATTTTAGATAAACAGAAAAAAGAAGATCTCTCTCTTTTATTTAATGTTTTATTAAATTCGATGAGATTACATTTCCATACATTAAAAATAATAAATAAATTTATAAAAAAAAAAATAAGAGATCATGAGAGAATTTTGTTAATAAGTGCAATAACTCAAATTGTTTTTTTAGATTTTAAAGAATATGCTGTAATAAATTGCTCTGTAGAAATAGCAAAAAAGTTAAAATTGTATCCAGGTTTAATTAATGCTTCATTAAAAAAAATTGCAAAAGATAAAAATGAACTAAAAAAAATTAACATTCAATATGAAGAATTACCATCATGGTTTCAAAAAAGGACTGATACATTAACATTGTTTGAAAAGAGATTATTTTTAAATAATTTTTATAAAGAGCCAGATATTCATATCGTTTTTAAAAATAATGAAAAATTAAATAGTTTTGAAGACGGCTTGATAAAAACTTCAGAACTATCAGGTTTTTTAGTAGATAAAAAAGATATTACAAATAAAAAATCATTTATAGATGGTGATTGGTGGGTACAAGATTTTAGCTCCTTTCTTCCTTTAGATAATTTTGAATTTGAAGATAAAAATCAAAAAATTTTAGATGCTTGTGCTGCTCCTGGAGGAAAATCTTTTCAACTAATTTCAAGAAACTTAAATGTTGTTTTAAATGATAAAAGCCAAAAAAGATCTCGAACTCTTAAAATTAACTTAGAGAGATTAAATTTTAGTAATAAAATATTAAATAAAGATTTCACAACATTTGATGAAAAAGAAATGTTTGATACAATTATAATTGACTCCCCTTGTTCTTCTATTGGCACAATAAGAAAAAATCCTGAGATATTTTTCAAAAAAGATCCACCAGATTTTGTTGAACTCATTAACTTACAAGAAAAAATGCTTGAAAAAGCCTCACGATTAGTAAGTAAAGATGGGTATATAGTTTACATGACCTGTTCCTTTCTAAAAGTAGAAACTATTGATCAAATTCATAAGTTTCTGAAAAAAAACTCAAACTTTTTACTTTATAATTATAAATTAAAAAAAAATAATATTAAATATTCAAAACTAATAAAAGATAATTTTATGTTAACTTTACCAGATAATATCCATGAAAATCAAATAGATGGTTTTTTTGCTAGTTTTCTGAAAAGAATAAAATGATTACTCTATTTAAAAAAGTATTTTTTGTATTTATACTTTCAAGATTAAAATCTAAAAAAAATTTATCTTTTTTAGAACTTAATTTTAAACAAATTGATTTTACAAACTATAAACAAGTAAAACTATTTATTTTTAAAAAAAAATTTTATATTAGCAAAAATAAAAATATTCATACATTTGATTTTTTGAATTTTTCTAATAAGCTTGGTGGTAAAATTGGAATTAAATTATCTAAGGATGCTATATTTGGTTGGTACCAAATATATAAAAATAAGCTAGGCTTTCCTTGGTTAGAAGATTTACAGTCTAAAAGATTAATAAACCTTTTGTATAATTATGAATACATAAACTCTTCGTCAAAAATAAATGATAAAAATAAGTTAGACGCAATTATTTTTTTTCACATTCAAAGAGTTATATTTGATTTTAATAATAAAAAAATAAATCAATTAACTTCATTTGATTTTATTGCATATTTATTGTCTTGTTTGATAACAAAAAAAATTAATGAACATAAAATCAATTATATTAAATTTATTGTTGAAAAACAAATAGATAAATTGGGAATGCACAAAAGCTACAATATATTAGAACATTCTAAATTTATAAATAATCTTAATGAAGCAAAAAATATTTTATTATTTTTTAAATCAAAAAAAAATTATGTATTTGATGAAATTATTTTAAAAATGACATCAATATTAAATGAATACTTTCATTATGATGGAACTATACCATTATTTAATGGATCAAATAATATTTATACAAAAAATATCTACAATTTACTTAATAAAGAAAGATATTTAAAAAAAAGAGAATTTATAAATGTAGACAATGGCATAGCTTTTTATTCTGATAAGAGTAAAAAAATTTTTTTTGATATAGTTCAACCAAATAAGGATATAATAAGTTCTAATTTAAGTGCTGGAACTCTGTCCATCGAGTTAAGTGGTTTTAATGAAAAAATATTTACTAATTGTGGTGCTTCAGAAAGTTTTGGTAAAAATCCAGAATACTTAAAATATAGTGCAGCTCACTCAACTATAGTTTTACAAAACACTAATATTAGCGAGATAAAAGAAGGTAATCCTCATATTCGTTTTCCTCAGTCAGTGGCTTTTAGAAAAGAAATAAACTCTGAAGAAGAGGTATTAGAAGGTTCACATAATGGATATTTAAAAAAATTTAATAAAATAATTAAAAGAAAATTAATAATAAGTAAAAAAACAAATATTATAAAAGGTGAAGATAGTTTTATTTCATTCAAAGAAAACAAAAATAGATTAATCTACCATATTAGATTTCACCTAGCAGATGAAATGGTTCTTAATTTTACAAATAACAAAAGAAATATAATTTTGAAGACTAAATTAAATAATATCTGGTTATTTAAATGTGATGCAGAATTAATAATAGAGGATAGTGTTTTAGTTGATAATAATATTACCAAACTTACTAAACAAATAGTAATTAAGGGTATATTATCAGACAAAAAAACTATAAAAAAATGGTCGTTAGAAAAAATCTAAAAAGAAAATATGCATTAATATCAGTATTTGACAAAAAGAATTTAAAGTATCTTTGTGAAAATTTGAATAAATTCAATTATAATTTTATATCAAGTGGCTCAACAGGTAAGAAAATAAGAAGCATGGGTTTTCCATGTAAAGATATTTCTAGGTTAACAAAATATAAGGAAATGTTTGATGGGAGAGTTAAAACACTAAATCCATTGATTTATAGTTCATTACTTTTCGTTAGAGATAATAAATTACATTTAAAACAATTTAAGACATTAAAAATGCCAGTAATCGATATTGTTGTTGTGAATTTATACCCATTTGAAAAATCTTTAAAAAAAAATAATGATAATATTATAGAAATGATTGATATTGGTGGACCAAGTTTGTTAAGAGCTGCTGGCAAAAATTTTAAATATATTACCCCAATAATGGATCAGACTGATTATAAAAAATTAATAAAAAATTTAAATAAAAATAATGGCATCACTGATATTGAATTTAGAAAAAAAATGGCCCAAAAAAGTTATAAGGAAATTTCAAAATATGACAATTCTATTTCAAAATGGTTAAATGAAAAATAAAGATATAAGAATGAAATTAAGGTATGGTGAAAACCCTAATCAAAATGCATATCTGATTGAAAATTCTCAAAAATCTGTTTTTAGCTATCAGATAAGTGGCAAGGAAATTAGTTACAATAATTTAATTGATCTGGATAGTGGTTTAAAATGTTTAGCTGAATTTCAGGATCCTACCTCGATAATTATCAAACATACTAATCCCTGTGGAGTAGCATCAGATAAAAATATTAGATCTGCTTTTCTTAAATCATATAAAAGTGATCCTATAAGTGCTTTTGGAGGAATAGTTTTATTAAACAGAAAAGTAAACTTTAAATTAGCTAAATATATATCTGAACATTTTTTTGAAATGATAGTAGCTCCAAGTTTCGATAAAAATGCATTAACTATTTTAAAAAAAAAGAAAAGTTTAATTATTCTAAAGTTACCAAAATTAAGAAAACAAATCATAGAACATAGATCAACCCTTTTTGGTGATCTTTATCAAACAGTAGATTTAGAAAAAATAAACAAAAAATTTCTTGAACTACAATCAGGTAAAAAAGTCTCGTTAAAATTAGTTAATGATTTAATTTTTTCATTAAAAGTTGCGAAACATTTAAAGTCGAATGCAATTGTTTTAAGTAGGAATAAACAAACACTTGGTTTGGGTCATGGAAATACAAATAGAGTTGATGCACTAAAAGTTGCTATAAAGAATATGAATAAATATTTTATAAATAATTATTTTGTTTGTGCCTCTGATGGTTTTTTTCCATTTACTGATAGTATCCGTTTGTTAAAAAGACGTGGGTGTAGTGCATTAGCCCAACCAAGTGGATCAATTAATGATAAAAAAATAATTTCTTTTTCTAATAGAAATCAAATATCATTATACTTTATTAAAAATAGACTATTTAAACATTGAAAAATAAAACTAAACTTCCTAATTATTTGAAAATTCTACTGGAAAATTATCCAAAAATTGCCTCTGGTAGAAAAAATTTTAAGCAACATCATATAAGAATTATAAAAACTGTAAATATTATTAAAAAATATTTTAATTTAAAAAATTAATTTAAAAATATTATATTTTTAAAATATTGCTAGATATGTTTACTGAATTAATAATATAATATAGGTGTATAATATGAATAAACCAAATTTACTTTTTCCAACTCCCATTTGGACCTTCAGTTTAGATAATTATAATAAAATTAATGAAGAAATGTATTCATTTATAAAAGCTGAACAGGTTGAGGATCAAAAAGGAATTAATAAAAGTAATGTTAAAGGTTGGCATTCAAAAGATTTTAATCTTAAACAAAATGAACCTCAAAGTTTTATTAGCTTTATTTCACCATCTATAGAACAAGTCATGACTGATATGAATTGGGAAAAAGAAAAGCAGAAGATAAAAATAAGTAATATGTGGGCAATTATAAATAAAGGAGGTTCGACAAACTTAAGACATCAGCATGGAAATAGTACTATAAGTGGTGCCTATTATGTAAGAGCGCCAGTAAATTGTGGTGAAATTGTATTTTATGATCCAAGACCTGCTCCCGTTTACTCTTACCCTAAAGCTAGAAGTTCAAATTTACTTAATGCTCAGGTTAATGGGATAAGCCCAAAAGAAGGAGCTTTAGTTTTGTTTCCAAGTTATGTTGATCATTCTGTAAACGAAAATAAATCTAATGAAGAGAGAATAGTCATAAGTTTTAATATTACAATTAGTATTTGAGTTAAAAAAAATATTAATTTAAAAATGATTTAACTATATTCTCCCAGGCTTCTCCAGATTCAATTTCATTAAGTGTCCATTGACCATAAGCTAAATTATTAAAAATATTATAATTTATTATTGGATTTTCAATATCCTTAATTTCACCAATATTTTTTAAAAAATAATCAGTAAAAAATGCTGGTACACCCTTTTGCATAGCTTTAAAACCAGCTGTAGATTGCAAGCTTACAAACGCCCATGCATTTTTAAGTAAAAAATCCAAAGGCTCTTTAGAAAACTTATTGTGTATAATTACTTTTCTATCAGTATATTTATTTACCAATTTAATAGTGTCTTCTGTCCATCGAGGGACATTATAAACTTTTTTCATAACCACAGATGGTTCAGATATAATAATAAAATCTCCAGATTTTTTTTGATCTAATATATCAAGATTTAGTTTTTTTAGTCTATCATCAGGATAATTGCCAGTACCGTTGTGGATAAAATTATTATAAACAATTCTAAAATAACCATCTAAATTAATCACATTGGTTCGATTATCTTCAAAAGATCTTTTTGATTGATTAAAATAACCGTGGTCTATGTAGTAGTAGTTTTTAACTTTATTTATTATTTCAAGAGTTCCTCTTAAAACACCATATGTTGCTATCGTTCTATCGTATTCCATAAACTTATTAGCATGACATAACAATGACTCAGAACCTTTAGCAAAATTATAACATAATGTTTTGTTCATTATGTGGTCTGTATAAATAACTATTGGTTTTTCCATTATTATTATTATAAACTATTAAAATACTTAATATATAAAACATTTATTTTAGACTTCACTTTCAATTTTTCAAATTTCATTTATTTATCTTAAAATTAATTTTGATAATTTTATTTTATATAATCATATGTCGTTTAATTTTGTTTTTTTTTATATAGATACAAAAAATGATAAATTATCAAACAAACATAAATCAATTGAAAGAGAAGACGTTATATACTTTATTAATTCAATTAAAAAATATCATCCACAATCTAAAATTATTCACTGTACAGACATAATTACAAAATCTTTTGATGGCGTCGACGTTGTTCATAGAGTCAAATTTGATACAAATTTTTTAATGTATGGAAAAATAAAATCCTTCTCTACCTTAAAAATAGATAGAACATCTATTTATCTTGATCCTGATATGTTAATAATGAAGACAGTTCCTATCGATAGTATTGAAAATAAAGCAGATGTATTTTTATTAAAAAGGACTTTTAATAACGAAGCAAATATACCTTTAGTTTTTAGAGGATTAAAATTTTCAAATCATCAAAATAAAAAATATACTGATGTTTATCCCTACATTGCATGCTTAGTTATTTGCAAACAACAAATTTTTTGGAAAAAATGTCTAGATTATTTTAATAACATCGATTATGTTTACAAATTATGGTTTGGAGATCAAGAAATTTTAAGACTAATGGTTGAAAAAAAAACCTTCACTTTTGGTTTTATCGAAGAAAAAGACTTTGCATGTCCTCCACAAAACCTAAAAGGCAACACAAGACCTTTTATCATTCATTTTAAGGGAAAGATAAATAAGCTAATGATAAAGAAGTATTATGAATATGTTTAGTATTCAAAATTAAATTATTAAGATAGTGATTTTTAATTAAGGCTTTTAGTATTAAAATATTAACGAGCGCAAGACTTATATGATCTATATTTCATTTACTGTTGCAACACAATTTGAACCCTCAGGTCTTAGTAAATTATTTTGAAATTTATCTACTTTCTCAAATTTTTTATTAATCTCATCTAAAAAATAAAAATGGTATTTATATTGTTTTAAAAAATTTATAGACTTGTCAAAAGATTGTTCATTTATTTCAAATATAATATCAGGATTATCTTTATTGATAATTTTCTTTGAGCCTTCTATGACTTGGTATTCATGACCTTCCGTGTCGATTTTAATACCCTTAACTTCTCTGTCTAAATTAAAATCATCGATTTTTATTTTAGATACATTGTATTTACCATTCTCAGATATTTTTCCTCCTGAACTATGGTATCCTTGTGGAGTTTTTACTTTAAATTTAGCAATCCCATTTTCATTAGAGGCTGCAGCTAAAAAGCAATTATTAGTGTTAATTTTATTTATTTTTAAGTTTGTTAATAATCTAGAATAATTTAAAAAAAATGCTTCTACAGAAACTATTTTATTTTTGGCGTTGTTTAAATTACCAATTATGGAGTAAATACCTGTGTGTGAACCTATATCAAAAAAAACCCCGTCTTTTCTTGTAATTTTATACCAAAGATTTAAGGAAAGTTCTTCATAAAAATTTCTCCATAAATACTTAAGTACTACAGCATCATCATTTGCTATGTTAAGCATGTAAAATGGATAATTATTAAAATAAAGTTCACATATTCCATTTACTGATGGAAGGTTGAATAAATCTGCAAGTTTTGAAAATTTAAAATCTTTTTCTTTTTTTAATTTCGTAATTTCATCTATTGTTTTTGTGAAATCTAAAACATTCATAATTTTATCTTATATAAAATTGATTCATAAACCATCCATTTTACAAGCCTCTATCCAAAAACTTACTAATATGTATTCTGGTTCTTCTCTCCAAAAAATTTCAAAATATCAAAATCATCGTTTAAAATATTAAAATAATCGAATTTAATGTCTTTTAAGCTAAGATTATATACGCTAGAAAAGTAGGTAATTTATAAACTTCTGAAATATGAAGCTATACATAATTTTTCTCAGATGTCTTTTTATAGCACAACAACTCTTCATAAGAATTATATTTCATAGATATTATTAAAATTTATATTATTTATCATTATTGCATGGTAATTGTTAGATTAGCATCAATAAGGTAAAATAATTAATTCCTACTGGAAATAAACCTAATTTTTATTTAAAAAGCTACTTTCTTTATATGGATATAAAAAAATTAACAAAAATCAAAAGATTAAGAATTCCTGAAAACAGAGACTTAATTAATGGATTAAGATTAAATAGAAATGAAAGAGTTCAAGACTGGGAAAAAAACATATACATTAAAATATTCTCGAAGCTAAAAAAATATCAGTTAGGTTCTTATCCAGACAACTCAAAAATATATGAAAAAATATCAGAATTTTTTGATATAGATGAAGAAAAATTATTGGTTACCTCAGGAATAGATGGGGCTATTAAGACAATTTGGGAAGTATTAACAAAGCCTGGAACTTTAATTGGTTTAATTGGCCCCTCGTACGCAATGTATGAAGTATATAGTAATATTTATGATACCAATTTAGAAATTATTCAATATGATTCGAAATCTCTCAGATTAGATAGAAAAAAATTATTTAAATTTCTTAAAAGAAAACCAAAAATTTTATTTCTTCCTAACCCAAATCAACCAATTGAAGATAATTTAACATTAAAAGAAATATCATCATTGTGTGAATATGCAAAAAAAAATGGAGCATATATTGTTATAGATGAAGCATACTATCATTTTGGTATAAAGTCCTCTTTACCTCTTGTAAAAAAACACAAAAACTTAATTATACTTAGAACATTTTCTAAAGGATTTGGGGTACCATCTATTAGATTAGGCTTCTTAGTTTCAGACTCTAAAAATATAGAATTTCTGTCTAAAACAAGGTTAGCTTATGAAAGTAATCTTTTTACAGATGAAGTAGCAATATATTTAATGGAAAATTTTAGAAAGGTAGAAAAATATATTAATAAAGTCATCGAAGGAAGAGAGTATACTAAGAAAAAATTAATTGAGCTTGGATTAAAAGTTAATGGAAGAAAAGGTAATTATTTACTTGTGGGTCTTGAAACAAAAGAAACTGCTTCAAAATTATATAATTATTTACTTAAAAATAAAATATATGTTAAAGGTAATTACAAATCTCCATTAGAAAATTATATTTTAATTACTTGTGGACCAAAAAATATTATGAATATCTTAATTAAAAGAATAAAGATATTTTTAAGTAAAAAATAATGAGAATATTAATAACTGGTGGATCTGGCTTCATAGGAAGTAAACTAGCAAAAAGACTAGCAAAAAAAAATAAAATATTAATTTTTGATATAAAAAAAAATAAAAATTTCAAAAATAATAAAAATATAAAAACTTATTTAATTGATCTCTCTAATAAAAAAAAACTGATGAATATTAAGATTAAAAACATTGACGTGTTACTTCATTGTGCAGGGCAGCCGTCACAAGCAGTATCATTTAAAAGAACAGATTTAGATTATGAGTCTAACATTGTTAGTACTTATAATTTAATAAATTGGAGTAAAGAAAACAAAGTTAAAAAAATAATTTATGCGTCTACATTTAATGTTTATAAAGAGACTATCGATAAGTCTGGTAAATTGTCCGAAATTAGTGAGTGTGATCCTAAATCTCCTTATGCACTTTCAAAATATACTGCAGAAAAATATGTTCAGATATGTTGTAATATTTTTAATATAAAATGGAATATTCTTAGAATGTTTAATGTTTATGGACCTGGCCAAAATCCAAAAAATCCAGATTTGGGAATGGTTAGTATTTTTTTAAATATGGCCAGAAATCAAGATGTTGTAAATATAAAAGGAAGTTTGGATCGATTTAGAGATTTGGTTTATGTAGAAGATGTTCTAGATGCCTGGGAAATGTGTGCTAAGGATACAAAGCATTTTAACCAAATCTTTAATGTTGGGTCAGGAAAAGCAACCAAAATTTCAGATTTATTGAAAGTAATATCAAAAGTATTAAACAAAAAAATTGTTATAAATGAATTACCAGGAACACCAGGTGACTTTAAAGGATCATCAGCAAACATTAACAAAATCAAGAATAAATTAAAGTTTAAACCAAGTACAAAACTAGTTGATGGTGTAACCAATTTTAATAATTGGCTAAATACTTTAGATTAAAATATGAAAGAATGGATATTGGAAATAATCAAGTAAAATTATTAAAATTTGCTAAAGACTATGTAAATAAAACCGAAGCAAAACTAATTAACTCAGGAACAAGTTCTCTTTGTTTTTTTAGCAGTTGGTTTCCAAATATGGGTTATGCTAAATTAAAATTATTTTCATCAGGGTACTTATATCTTCCAAAATATTTATTCTTATTATCAAAAAATTTACTATCTATAGCTAAATATAATGATTATTCTTTGGCAAATAGAAGGCAAGAAAATTCATTATATAACAAGGTTATAATCTCAAACTGTACTGCATCAAGCTTTGATGAAGATGGAAACTTTTTTGATAATAACTTTAATTTAAATTCAGGTAATTGTACTTCGATATTATGGTTTTTAACTTCTGTTGATAATAAATTCCCAAAAAATTTAAATCACAATGTAAGAATATTATATAAAAATAAAAATAAAAAATACAGCTTTGTATTTTTAATTAAAACAATTTTAAAAATTTTAAAACAAAATAGATATTCAATAAAAAGTATTAAACATGAAATATTTGTAGATAGTTTTTTTTCAAGATACTTTGCAGAATTTTTTTTTGATGAAATAATTGGTGGGAACTTTAAATTAGCTGCTTTTCCATATGAGGGTCAACCTTTTCTTCATAATGTTACATTTCTATTTAAGAAGAAATATAATAATATAGTAACAGTTGGATATCATAGTTCTTTGCCACCTATTCCCACAAGTCTTTTATATAGAGTTGGTTCTCCTGATGTATTATTGGTAAATGGAGATGATCAATTGTTTTATTTACAAACATTCTTAAATTGGGACCTTAATAAGGTAAGAAAAATATCATCTCAAAAGTTTACAAATAAATCAAATGATGAAATCTTAAATTGCGTTTACCTTCCATATATAATTTTCTCTGAAAAAATAATTTTAAACACAATAGATAGTTATCTTAATATAGCTAAAGATTTTTCTTTATTAAAACTAACTGTAAAAATACACCCTTCTCAAATAGATAATCCTCATCATATTAAAATGATGGCCAAAATAAATAAAATTTTAATGAAACATAAAAATAAATTTAAAAATAATGAAGGACTAAGAAACTCTATTGTGATTGGACCGTCAGCATTAGTTATTGAACTTTTAGAAAAAAAAATTAGTTTTGTACAATTATGTGTTAACCCGTCTTTTGAGGTCTACAGTGAAACTATTTGGCCTAATATTCAAGCAAGAAAAGTATCTAAACATTTATATACTTATAATTTGAAAAGTTTCGGAAAAACACTTGATTTGAACAAAAATAAAATAGACTTTAATGAATTTTTTGATGATATAATAAAAAACTAATTATAGTTAAAATATATATATTAATTATTTTAAAACTATTTTAAATATACTTAAATATGAATTTCTTTTTTGGAATAAAAACTGAAAATATATTTTCTAATCTAACAATTGCAAGATTTAAAAATGATGGCAAAAATAGTGAAAAACATCTTTTGTGCAAGGTGGCAATTAAAGACTCAAAGTGGAATCTTGAAATATTAAATGATAATGTAATAAATGAAGAATTTTATTCAATTAATGAAGTATTGTCAGATAATGAAAATATTTTTTTTTTAGCTCAAGAAAATGAAATAGAGAAATTTGATAAATATAAATTAAAAAAACTTAATACTTTTACTGACACTTTTCCTGCTTATAGGTCAAATTTAAAAATCAGTATTAGAAATGGGGGATTTTCATCTTTTCAGTCAGAGTACCCATTTGATATGGTTTTAAAAAAAGGAAGCATACTTAGTCCAGTATCAGTACTACTTAATAAAAATGCAAAAGAAAATATTATTTTTATAAAAAACATCTATGAAGAACCAATTCAAAAGAAATTTAACCTATTTTTTGTAAACATTGAAAAGAAAAAAATTGTAGAGAAAATTGAACTAAGAACAAACTATACAAATTCAATTAATGTTAATAATGAACTAATCAAACCTGAGATATACTTAATCACTGACAAATATCTAGGTGCGCCACTTTTTGTTTCAATTGACAATATGCACATGTCATTTGAGCACACTCATCCTCCGCATGAGTATATAATGAGTAATGACAAATTTAAAATAATATCAAAATTAAAAAGAGAGATAAGTGAAATCATTAGTTAAAAAAATATTTAATGCAAATATAATAGTTTTTTTTAGAAACTTAATTAAGTTTAGACAATTAAAAGTTTCACTAAATGAAATTAATACACCAAAAAGCATAAGTGATTCCTTTTGTTGGAGAACTGATCAAGGTTTTAAAACAATTTTCAAATACTCAGATATTCTAGGATTATTTTATGGAATAAAAGACTCAACTGTTTTTTTAAGCTTTTATAACAAAGAAAATATATTAATTAAAAAATTAGAAATTAAGGAGCTGAATTATTCAAACACATTAGAAATCAACAGTAAATTGCTTGATGGTATAGAGGATTATGGAGTCTTTTATATATTTCACAAAACTAATAGTGAGGTTAACAGGGAGACCATAATTTCTAACAGGTGTTATGTTGGATATTCAAAAAACAATAATTTATATTCATTTGTTCATGGTAATACCTATGCTAAGTCTGATAATATTGAATTACATAATAAATTAAAATCACATGATATTATAAAAACAAGCTTAAATAGACAAAAATATAAAATACAGAATTATTTTAAAGATTTTACAAAGACTGAATTATTTTTTGCTAACCCTACAGAAAATATCATTAATATTGATATTGATAATAAAAAATTTTATTTAGGTAAAAGACAGTCACTTATACTAGAGGTATCTAATATGAACTCAATAATTTTTAATTCTAATTGTTTGTATCTAAGACCTATTATATTCAATTATAAAGACAGTTACTTTGACGTTTATCATGGTTAAATTATTAGTTTTAAATTAAAAATTTATTTCTTAATTAATCTATTATTTAAATATTTACCTTGGCCTATCGTTGATCAGTAACTTTTTAGGATTTATTGTTTGCATTTAAGAAACCTAAAACGTTGAAAAAAGCAAAGGGATTCAAGCATTCAATCTTTTCTTAATTAAACTATAACATTTTTAATTTTTGTAAATGAAATGTCCCCCAATGTTTCCCTAAAGTGAGGATGGCTGAGCGGTTGAAAGCACCGGTCTTGAAAACTGGCAGCGGAAGAACTCGTTCGTTATTTATGACCTCAACCTAAACACCATTATTCCTTAAATATAATTAAATTGCTTCATTAACGTATGTAAATTATTTTCTATTAGCTGAACCTGTGTTTTCGATAAAATATCTTTCCATTGATTTGAGGTTCCAAAACGAAAAAATCTTGAATTTTTTGGGGATTCATCAAAACCATATTTTTCTTCTAATTTTTGGAGATTATTAAAATTAGTATTTTTAATTATTTGATCCATGTCTGCATCACTTAGGTTGAGTTTTATTCTATGTGTTTTATTCAAAAATTCTATAATTTTTATAACTACTTGTTTTATATTTAGTTTTACATCTTCATACCTAATAATCAATCTGGGTACAGTATTATAATTTAACCATGATAAAACATTTAACTCCCAAGTAGAAAGTAGTTCAGGAACACCGTTTGAATTAATTATATTTTTTTCTTCAAAAAGAAGCTCATTAATAACTTTATCAAAGCTTTTTCCACTAAAATTTTTGTAAGAAACAACTACATCCCTAGGGTCTCTTATAATGTAAATGAAACCTGCGTTTACAGTTTCGTTTGTATATTTTTTATGTTTAACACTATGGGTTTTGAATATATTTAAATGATTTGACTTTTTATTTAGTATTTTTTGGCATTCAATGATATTTTGGGACACCCAATCAAGATTTAAAACATTATTGTCAGAATAGATTTTATTTTCAAATTCATCAAAGTTTTTTTTAATTGATAATAGTGGTATTAACTTTAGTGTATTTAGACTAAACTCTTTATCAAAATTATAAAGGCTTCCAACTAAAGATCTCATCCAAGTATTCCCAGATTTAGGATATGAAGCCAAAAAAATATTCTTGAGCACTAAAAATATTTAGAAGAAAATTTTAAAATTAATATTGTAAATTTAAATATTAAAATTTTTTAATAAATAAAAATAATATTTTTAATAATTGATTTTTGATAATAAAATCAAAAATAATTATAATTTTAAGTTTGAAAGATAATGTTGTTTTTATACTTGAGGCGTTCATAGTGTATCCCAAAAATTATTTGATGTTATATAATTTTTAGTTTTTTGGAGCGGGCGAAGGGATTCGAACCCTCGACTTCAACCTTGGCAAGGTTGCGCTCTACCCCTGAGCTACGCCCGCATAATTTACACAATTACCACTTTGAATTTATAAGTCAATATTTGAGAAAACGATTTATTTAAATCTTCTTCTGTAGACAATATCAACAAGTAACATATGAGGAAGCGTTAAAGCAGCAAGTCCAATGAAAATTACTTTTAATATCGACTCATATAATGATAAATTCTGAACTAAATAGTAAACAATTCCTAAACCTCCAATCCAAGAAATTACTGTAAAAATTATTGTTGAGTAAATAACAAAGTATTTATTTTTTAAATTTAAATAAATATTTTTAATCAGATGTTTTAAATGTTTGTAAGTGTGAAAAAAACAGAAATATATTGCAAAACTTAGCAATGGATCAAAAAAATAAAAAATTAGTAAAAGAAATAGAATTTCAATAATTCCTTTTCGTAATTTCTTTTCGAAAAAGGAAAGATAAATAAAATATATTATAGATAATAATGTTAAAAAATATGGGATGAAAAAATATTTTTGGATTGAGTAAATATTATTATTTGTCAGATATTCAAATATCAAAAAAGATTGATCCTCGTTGAAAAATATTATTCCAAAAATAATAGTCATTCCATAAGTAAAGCTTATAGAATACTTATATTTATTTATTTTAAAATTTGTCCAATCACATAATCCAAAATGGGCAATAGTCATTATAATAAAAATCGTTAGCGCAATAATAGGAAAATATAACCAAAATAAAATGACCAGAAAAAATAAAATTAGGTAGTAAAATATAAATTGTAGAAATTGAATTCTGTTACTAAAACCTACTAAGGAAGCAACTGCACCATCAAATGAACCATGCGGAAGACCAATGAAAAATATTAATAAAAAAGAAATAATATTTAGAATTGTAAGGTCGGCTAACATATTATTTAAATAATTCTTTTATAAAAGGAAGCTTGGGCATACTATTTATGATTTTTAACTTAGTTAGAAAATTTGATTCACCCATCATAAAACTTTGAAATTCATTTCCATTTAGATTAGATGCGAGCTTTATAAATGACCTTCCATCTTCTCTATTATTTTTTAAAAAATTAATAAAAACTTTATCCATTTTTCTTTCTAAAAAATTATGGATATTTACATGGTTATTCTTTGAATTTTTTAACAATTGAATTTGTTTTATAAGAAATGAAAAGGCATATCCAGTAGAAGGCTTGCACGCACCTCCTCTAATACCAATATTGAAGATATTAGAATTAACTGATCTTTTCTCCCCTGCAAAAAACATTGGTATTACTCCTTTTTCTGAACTATTTTCTTTAAAATTATTAATATTATTTTTCTTTAAGTAATCATTTATTTTTTCTCTATACCAGGAGCTGCGAAAAACATCTTTTGAAAAGACCGTCGATTCAACAAGCGCTTTGTTGTGACTAAATGGTAGGATGTATATAAAATGTAAAATATTATTTTCTTCAGTAAAGTGCATTAAGGTTAATTTATCTTCATTAAAAGTATTATCTGCCACGGTAATATTAACTCCAAAAAAATGTTGTAATAATTCACCTTTTTTTTCTTTTGCTGATCGTGAATCATATATATTTTCAGCGTAATATATTTTGTCATCAGTGGTGATTATTTTAAAATAATTTTGTTCAGGAAAATATTGGACAACTTGTTTGTTTATGATTTCTAATTTATTTTTTGTTTCTAAGCAAAATTTTTTCCAAGTTTTAAAACTAATGACACAATAAGGTTTATCTAAACTTGTATGTGTTACATGGGTATTTTTGTTACCAATAGTCCATTTGTACCATTTTTTTTCAATAATTTTTTCAAATGGCTTCATCCAATCTGTTAACCAAAAACCAAAAATATTATCTCTTTTGTTTATATCTTCACTTTCAAATGCAATGATTTCGTTATAGCTATCTCCGTAAAGAATTTTATTTACAGCTAAACCACTAGGGCCTAAACCAATTATTGCAGCTTTATAAATTTTCATTTGGGAAATTATCTCTAATTTTTTGATACTGATATTTCATAAAAGGGATAAAAATAAAAAGTAAAATTGATTTAAATGTAATTATAGATTTTTCGAATAAATTTAAATATACTCTTTTTCTTAAATATTTTTTTTTATTGGATTTTATTTTAATGCCAATACCTCTATAAATATTAGCCGCGATGAATATGCCTAATCTGGTAGATAGCGGGATATATTTTAAACCGGCAAAACCATTTTCATAAAACTTATCTGAAAGGCATATTACTTCATGAATTGCATTTGATATTCTTTCATCTTTTTGTGAAGTTTTGTTATAAGGATCAGCTAAATTTTTTAATGATATATCAGGTATCCAATTGGCAGGTAAATATATTCTTTTCATTTTAGAATCTTCATAAACATCTCTTGCTATATTTGTTAGCTGCATTCCAATACCTAAATCAATTGCGGATTGTGCTGCCTTATCATGTTTTACTCCTATAATTTTAGACATCATTAATCCAACAGTACCAGCAACATGATAGGAGTATTTTAAAAGTTCTTCCTTGTTTTGAATTCTTATTTTTTTCTGATCTAAGATTAATCCCTCTATTAAATCTATAAAAATTAAATTGTTAATTTTATTTTTTTTCAAAAAAATATTTACTTTATTATTATTATTGGTCCTTATTTCTTCAATTGAATTTTTAAGATAGACAGTTTGATCTTCACTATATTTATCAGCAATGTCATCAAAATATCTACAAATTGAATAAAGAGTACCAGCATTTTCTTTATAACTTTTTGGTAAAAAAAAACTTGCCCAATAAAAACTTTTGCCTTCCTTTCTAAGGTCAGCAGATGAATTGAGCTTTAAATCAATCATTATTATTTTAATTCAGCTTTAATAATGTTTTCAACAACTTTAGCTGATGAAAGAACTCCTGGTATTCCTGCACCTGGATGAGAACCTGCCGCTGAAAAATATAGATTTTTAATTTTTTTATCTTTGTTATGATACCTAAACCAAGCTGACTGTGTAAAGATCGGAGCTATTGAAAAACCAGCTCCGTGCATAGAATTGTAATCATTTTTAAAATCTTTAGGATTCATCCAAAAAACATCTGTAATAGTCTTTTCCAAATCTGGCATAATTGTCTGGGATAATTCTTTAACAATCTTATTTTTAAGGTTTTCTGACTCAACATTCCAATCAATTTTACCTTGTAAATTAGGTACTGGGCATAGAACATAAAAACTATCACAACCTTCTGGAGCAAATGACTTGTCTGTTGCAGTAGGCCTGTGAATGTACAAGGAAAAATCATCAGATAAAATTTTATTTTTAAATATATCATGAAGTAAAGATTTAAATCTTTCGGTCATCCAAATAGTATGATGAGCTACTTTATGGTATTGTTTTTTCGTACCAAAGAAAAGAACAAAAAGTCCCATTGAATACAATAAGTTTTTTTCTTTTAATACAGGTCTACTTAAATTTTGTTTTTTTAAAAGTTTGGAGTAAACCATGGGTGGATCAGCATTACAAACAACTAGATCTATATTGGAAATTTCTTCATTGTTTGTTAATATTTTTGTTATCCTATTATTTTCAACAATAAATTCTTTTGCCTCTGTGTTCGTTTTAATTTTAATACCACAATCAATCATTAATCGTTTTAATTCAGATACGATTTTACCAGTTCCACCCATACAAAAAAATACTCCCCATTTTCTCTCTAAATAATGAATCAAAGCATAAATAGATGTTGTTGTGTGTGGATCACCTCCAACTAAAAGTGGATGAATTGAAAATGCTTTTCTAAGATATGGATTTTTTAGATAACTATTTACAAGTTGAGATACCGTAAAATAACTTCTCAAAATTATCAAATTAGGAATAACTCCTAACATTTTAAAAAAAGAAATAAATGGTTTGTCAGCTAATTGTGTAAACCCTATATCAAATATTTTTTTTGATTGATTTAAAAGTTTATTATATCCTTTTATATCTTTCTTATCAAATTTACTAATTTCTATATTAGTTTTTTCGACTGTAGAACAATAATCAAATGTTTTGCCATCATGAAAATAGTACCTATACCATGGTTCAAGAGGAACAAAATTCAAATAATTCTCTCTTTTTTTTCCAAACAAACTGAAAAGTTCATCAAATAGAAATGGTGCTGTTATGACTGTTGGTCCAGCATCATGTTTAAAACCATTCACTTCAAAAACTCTTGCTCTTCCTCCAATCTCGTCTAGTTTTTCAATAATTGTTGTATCATAGCCTAATTTTTTTAGTCTTAAGCTAATAGCAATGCCTCCAAAACCACTTCCTATAACTACTGCTTTTTTGCCCATTATTATTTTGTAATTGTATTTAAATACCTTATTTCTTAATAAATATAATATTATTTATGCTTACAAAGACAGATTTATTTGAATTACTTAGTGTAAAAAATAAAGATTTTCAAATTCATGATCATGATCCTTTATTTACTGTTGAAGATTCTGAAAATCTAAGAGGTGAAATTAAAGGGGCACATACAAAAAACTTATTTTTAAAAAATAAAAAAAATAATTTTTTTCTCTTTAGTTGTGATGAAAATGCAAAGGTTGATTTAAAGCAATTTTCTAAATCTATCGATGCTAAGAATTTATCATTTGCTAATGCCGAATATTTAGAACAATTTTTGGGTATAAAACCAGGATCAGTATCCCCGTTTGCCCTTCTTAACGACAAAGATAATGTTGTTGAATTTTTTTTAGATGAAAAACTATTTAATAGTGAAATAATTAACTTCCACCCGCTAATTAATACCACAACTATAAGTATAAAAACTTTAGAGTTTATAAACTTCCTCCTTGAAAATAATAAAAAAATTCATATTTTTTCTCTAGATAGTTATAGTATAGTCAAATCTTTATGAGTGAAAATCCGAATATAATCGATGTTACTGAAACAGAGTTTAATGTTAAGGTTATAGAAGCAAGTGAAAGTAAATTAATTGTTGTTGATTTTTGGGCTCCTTGGTGTGGTCCTTGTAAACAATTAACACCAATTTTAGAAAAAATAATATCAAAATCAGGAGATAAAATCACCTTAGTAAAAATTAATATTGATGAAAATCAACAAATTGCTGCACAATTAAGAATTCAATCAATTCCTACAGTCTATGCATTCAAAGATAAACAAATTGTTAATGCATTTCAGGGTGTTATTCCTGAAGGTCAGATTATTGAATTTATTGAAAAATGCTTAGGGTCTAAAATTAATGAAGACTTCACTGAATTTTATAATGAAATAGAAAACGCTATGGCTGAAAATAAGTTTACAGAAACTAAAGACACTCTTCTAGAATTTATTTCTAAAAACTCAGATGAAATTAAAGGCATTTGTTTTTATTTAGAGTGTTTGATCGAGCTTAAACAATTTGAAGAAGTTGAGGTGTTCGTTAGCTCATTAGAAAAAGATGTTCAAGAAAAGGATGAGGTTAAACAGGTTTTAAAAAAAATGGAAATTGTGAAAAATAATTCATCTGGACCAAATATTAATGAGTTGCTTGTTAAACTTGAGAGTGAGCCAGATAATATCGATTTAGTTTTAGAAATATCAGATAAATATTTTTCAATGAAAGAATATGAAAATGGAATGAATTTACTTCTAAAATATTATCCAAAAAATAAAGATAATATAAAAAATAAGATGGTAGAATTTTTTGCTGTACTTGGAAATACTGATCAAGTTACTATTCAATATAGGAAAAAGCTTTCACAATTAATGTTTTCATAAAATGGAAATCCCTATTTTTCCTTTAAACGGCGCCGTCCTCTTTCCGGGAACAAGCTTGCCTCTTAATATATTTGAAAAAAGATATATCGAGTTGGTTGACTACGCTCTTTCAAAAGAAAGGTGTATAGGCATGATACAATCTGATGAAAAAAATAAGCTCTACAATATTGGTTGTATTGGGAAAATTCATAGTTTTAGTGAAACAACAGATGGACGATATTTAATTAGTCTACAGGGTACTAATTGTTTTAAGGTTAAGAAAGAGTTAGAAAAAAAATATAAGTTTAGGCTGGTTGAAGCTGAAATGTTAGATTTTCAAGAAGATAAAAACATTATAAATGAAAAACAAAAAAGTAATCTTTTAGATAAGTATGGCCAATATATAAAAGTCAAAAAAATTAACTTAAACTTAGAAGAAATTCAAAATATAGATTTTAATCAAATTATAAAGTTTATAGCAATGATATCCCCTTTTAGTGATATTGAAAAACAGGTTCTTTTAGAAACAAAAAATTTAAGTGATTTTTATAAAAAACTTCATTCAATTTTAGAGCTTGAAATTGTTGAAGATAATAATAGCAAAGCTATCAATTAACACCCATAGCAAAATCACTTATCTGATTTTTTAATTTTTTACTTTTCTCTAATAGATTGATAACTGAAAATCTTATATGATTAAAAATTGCATTGTCTAATTTAAAAACGCTATCAACTTTATCAGTGATTTGATACAGCCTATAAGCTTTGAAAAAATTATCTTTTTGAAATTCTTTACAAAATATTTCGTCTCCCAATTCTAAACCTAAAGAATTATATTTTTTAACAAGATTATAAACACTTTCTACATCTTGCATGCCTAGGTTCCATCCTTGTCCTGCAATCGGATGAAATGAGTGGGCTGAATCACCTAAATAAATAATTCTATTCTCAAAAAATTTAGAGTTTAAATGAGCTTTTAAAGGAAAAGTTTGTTTAGTAATTATTTTATTTACTTCACCTACACATCCTTGTGTCTTTTTATTCAAAATGGAAATTATATTATTATCATCTAAGGAAAATAATGAATCTATAAACTCAGTAGTATTTGTCCAAACTATGGAGCTTTGAAATTGATTTTTATATTTTTGCATTGGTAAGATTGCAAGAGGTCCATTTTTGAAGAAAAACTCATACGCAGTGTTGTTATGTTTTTCTGTGTGGTAAAAATTAATTACAATTGCTTTTTTTTTATAATCTTTTGTGAAAATTGGTGTTTTAAAAATTTTCCTTATATCGCTGTTTTTCCCATCAGAAGCAAATAAAATATTTGTATTAACATAGAAATTGTTTTGCTTAGTTATAATCCTGTCGCCTTCATAAAAAATATCTTTAAGAGACACGTTGTTGAAAATTTCCACATTTTTTTGTTTATGTAGTTTTTTATAAAGGCAATCAAGTATAAACTCGTTTTTAACAATATATCCAAGATTGGATTTTCTTCTTTGGTTGTCAAAATATAGTTTGTTTGATTGATTTCTGTCTATTATCTGAATATTCTTTATTGGTTCTGCGTAATTACCAATATCATTCCAAATATTTATTTCTTCAAGAAATTTTTTTGTCCCCTCTGAAATTGCTGTTGTTCTTTTATCTAAAATATTTTTATGATTAAATTTAGCATTTTTCTCTAAAACTACTATTTTATTGCCAAGTTTAGAAAGTGAATATGCTGTAACAGCTCCTATCAGACCTCCTCCTATTATATTGATGTTTGATTGAATTTCTTTCATAATTTTCTTCGAATTACCATAATCTAAATGTATTACAATCTAACTATATGTTCAAGTATGGTTCAATTAGAAATTTTGTGGTTAAATTTTTAGTAGGAATAATTTTATTTGGATTTGGCCTAATTTATTTTACCAGTCTTTACTCATACTCTGCAAATGATCCAGGTTTTAATCAATTAAATTACAATATTAATGACAGTAATATTGAAAATCTTATGGGTTTTTTTGGTGCTTATCTATCAAGTTATTCATTAATTTTTATTGGAACACTAAGTTATTTATTGGTGTTTTTTATAATACTAGAAGGTGGAAAATTGTTTTTAGGTATTACTAGCAAGTTTATAATTTTGAAATTTTTATCCAACCTGACAGGAATAATTCTTATTAATGTTTCTATAAAATCAGTTGATATAGCCTTTTTAAAAACAGGTTTAGTTTCACAGTTCCTAGTTGATTTATTTACAAATATAAATTTAAATATTCTAGAAAATATTTTCATTTATTTTATTATAAATTTCTTACTTTTAGTATTTGGTGTAGTTTTAATATTTTTATCTTTTAGAATAAATTTTTCTTGGATAAAAAAAATGTTTTCTTTTTTAAAATTTTTTAAATATTTTAAATTTTTACTTTCTGTATTTGGTTTATTTAAATATATAAATTTTAGAAAAAAAATTACAAAAAAAACATTTAGGAGTGAGCCAACAATTAAAAAAAGAAATTATGTTAATCTAAGCAAAAAAAATAATAATAATCCTAAAGCTAATAAACAACTAGAGCTAGATAATTTTAGCTTTAGCCTTCCATCTAAAAATCTACTTTCGAAATCAAATTTAAAAAATAATAAAAACAGAGAATTGGAAAAAATAAACACTGATGCTGCTATTAAGTTAGAAAAAACACTGTCTGAATATGGTGTTGAAGGAAAAATAGTTGGTTTCAGTAGTGGTCCAATTGTAACTTTGTTTGAATTTATTCCAAATGCAGGAATAAAATCTAGTAAAGTAATAGGTTTGTCTGATGATATTGCAAGAGCAATGTCTTCTATTTCTGCTAGAATTTCAACTCAACCTGGCAAAACAAGTTTAGGTATCGAAATACCAAATGCTAAAAGAGATGGTGTTTTATTTGGTGATTTAATTGAAGAAGACGAATTTGAAATTGAAAATGATTCCCTTGTTCTTGCATTAGGAAAAGATATATCTGGAAAAAGTGTTTTTGCAAATTTAGAGCGAATGCCCCATTTACTAATCGCAGGAACAACTGGTTCGGGAAAATCTGTGGGTATTAACACAATGATATTAAGCATACTTTACAAATTTAAACCTAATGAATGCAAACTGATATTAATTGATCCTAAAATGTTAGAATTGAGTATTTATGAAGATATTCCACATCTTTTAACGCCTGTAGTTACTGATGCAAAGAAAGCTGTATTTGCTCTTAAGTGGGTTGTTAGAGAAATGGAAAATAGATATAAGTTAATGAGCTCTTTAAATGTAAAAAATATAGATTCTTATAATGATAAAGTTTTAAGAACTATTTCGTCTGGAAGAAAACTGTTTAGGGAGGTTCAAACCGGTATAGATGATGATTCTAGAATGCCTATTATTGAGAAACAAGAAATTATTCTTGAAAAGATGCCTTTTATTGTTGTTGTAATTGATGAAATGGCAGATTTGATGATGGTAGCTGGGAAAGAAGTTGAGTCATTAGTTCAGCGATTAGCACAAATGGCAAGAGCATCTGGGATACACTTAATTACAGCAACGCAAAGACCTAGTGTTGACGTAATTACTGGAACGATAAAAGCAAATTTTCCTAGTCGTATTAGTTATAAAGTATCAAGTAAATTTGATAGCAGGACAATACTTAACGAAATGGGTGCAGAACAATTATTGGGCAGTGGTGACATGTTGTTTTTAGAAAATGGCAGTATAATTAAGAGGTTGCATGGTGGTTTTGTGTCAGAAAATGAAGTTGAAAAGGTTGTTAATTATATAAAGCAACAGGCTACGTTTGATTATAAAAAAGAAATATCACTATCAGAAGAAGAACTAGGCAATTCAAATTCAGACGATTTAATTTCAAATAATAATGATGATCTTTATGGTAAGGCAGTTGATATTGTTATTAAACAACAAAAAGTTTCGACAAGTTATATTCAAAGATATTTACAAATTGGTTACAATAGGGCTGCTCGTATGGTTGAAAAGATGGAAGAAGATGGGGTAATAAGCGAAGCAAATAATGCAGGTAAAAGACATGTTCTTAAAAAATGAAAAGAATACTTGTAATTTTTTTATAATTATTTTTTTTTTACTTTCATCTAATGCTTTTTCAAAAAGTAATGATAAAACAGAAATTTTTAACTATTTAGGGTCGCTAACAAATTTTTCTGCCTCTTTTTTACAAAATGATGGAAAAAATATAAGCGAAGGAAAGGTTTTTATTGGTAATAAAAGAGTTAGAGCTGAATATTCGTCACCAACAAAAATTTTAATAATTTTAGATGAAAATAAAGCAATGTATTATAACTACGAACTTGAAGAGGATGAATTTTTTAATCCAAAAAATACAAACGCATGGTTTTTTTATGATATTTTTAGAAATCCCCTTTTTTTTGAAAATAGCATTATGCAAGTAAGCAACAAAGAGATTATGCTTGAAAAAGAGGGTACTGATAACGAAGAAAAAAACTTTCTAATCAAGGTATATTTTGAGGAAAAGCCCTTGGTATTAAGGAGTATAGAAGTAACTATAAATAATGAGACTTTAAAATTATCTATTTATAATCATAATTATTATCAAGAATTTGATAAAAATTTTTTTAAATTAATAAATCCTAAACTTCTAAATTAGACCGTGATCAGAAGTTTTTCACTTTTTGTATGAATTTTTACATTTGTGTTAACTGTATTCATTTTTTTTCTTATTCTTGACAGGTGGCTTTCGAGAGAATTGGTTTCGATGTTCGATTTAATGTTCAAAATATTTTCTTTTATAAAATCTTTACTAGAAACTTTTTCTCTTATTAAGTAAGTTAAGATTTCTAACTCTACTTTAGTAAGGTAAACAAAAGAATTGTTGTTCAAATTTGTTAATCTTTCATTGTAAATTGATATATCATGAAATTGAATTTTTAAATTTTGTAAAAAGTTTTCGATTGAATTTTTAATTTGATTTAAAGAAATTGGTGTTTTTAATAATTTAATATTATTTTTGGTTTTAAAATTAAATATTTTTAAATTTGACATTATTAAATAATTATCGCTCAGTTTATCAAAATTAATTAAATCAACCTCTCTATTGTTATTTAAAATGATTATATTTATTAATGTAGTGTTTTTATCATAATCAATAGAAGAAAAATCCATAAGTTTTAATTTGTATTGAGACAGAACTATACTTAATAAATTATTTAAATACCCGTTAGAAAATACATTTACTCTAGTTTTCATTTTCTTTTTCCAAACAATATTGTTCCCAATCTAATATATGTTGGGTTAAATTGTAATGCCTTCTCATAATCATCGCTCATACCAATGCTTAATTTGTCAATTTTATTTTCATTTGCTAAAATCTTTAATTTATTAAAATGATACATGGGATCTTCTTCTATTGGTGGTATGCACATAAGTCCAAATATAGATAATTTCATTTCATTTTTTAGAAAAAATAAGAAATCTTTGGTATCCTCTGGATAAATTCCACTTTTTGTTTTTTCTTTACCAGTATTAATTTGAAGAAAAATTTTTTTATTTTTTAACAAATTTTTGTATTTTGAGAGTTCCTTTGCTATTTTTTCTCTATCTAAAGTGTGAAAAACGTCAAATAAATGGGCCGCTGTTTTGACTTTGTTTGACTGAAGTGGTCCTGTTAAATGTAGTTCAATTCTAGGGTTGTTTTTTTTGAGAATTTGAAATTTTTCTTGAGCTTCTTGGACCCTGTTTTCACCAAAAATATGAATTCCACAGTCTACAGCTTCTAAAACACTATCGAGTGGATGGTTTTTAGATATTGCAACAATTTTGGTAGAAAGGTTGGTTTTTTTTAAAAAATCATTGATTTCTTGGTATTTTTTAATATTGAACATATAAAATTATGTTGTAAAAAAACAACATCCTTTAAAAAAATATAATGAATTACTATGCTTTTTTTGTAATTTATTCAATTTTTAAATAATAAACCATTTAATACAAGTTAGTTGCTTGTATTTAATGAATATTCATTAACTCAAAAGGAGTAATTATGAAAAAAGAACTATTAATGGGAACTGCTCTTGTTTCTACGCTAGGCGCTGCTTCAGTTGCTGAAGCTGTAACAGCTACTATGAGCGGTAACCATCAAACAGGTATTGAGTTTGATTCACCTACAGGTGGAACAGACACTAACGCTCAAATTAATGATAATAACTTTAGTGTATCATTATCAGAAACTACTGACGGTGGAATGACTATCTCATCAAGCTTTAAGCTTATGGATGAAAATGGTTCTGCTGGTGATTTAGATGCTGGATTTACTTTAGCATTTACTGATGGCTCAAAGCTTGATGTAATTAACGCTGGAAACGCTTCTGGATCTCATGCAGTATCTATCCCAGGTTCAGCTGGTGCGGAAGGTGTAGCTACTACATCAACTAACTCAGCAGAAACTGGATTAGATTTTGCTACTGGTTCAACCGTACTAGGTGTTGAGTATCATACTGCTGCTGATTTCTTAGCAGATGGTTTAAAAGCATCTGTTTCACTTTCAACTGATAGTGGAGCTGCTGCAACTGCTACTTACAGAGTAGATAGTCACGTAGCAATTGGTGCAACTTATGTAACTGATCTAGGTGATACTGCTGTAACACTTGGTGGTGGTATTTCAAATGTAGATGGATCAAAAACTACTGGTAACGCTGCTACTAACGATACTAATGGTTATCATGTAGGTTTAAGTGCTGTAACTGGTGATTTAACAGTTGCTGTTGGTTATGCTGACGGTGATAAAGTTGGTGTAGGCTTAACTTCTGCTAACGAAATGACAGGTGATGTTACAAAAGTTGGTGTGAAGTATGTAACAGGCGACTTAACGTTTAATGTTGGTATTTCTGCAGCTGAGTCAACAGATAACACACTTGGTTCATCTGGTGGATCTGGCGATGCAAAAGATGTTACTTCTGCTAGTGTTTCATACGCTGTAGCTTCTGGTGTAACTGCAATTCTTGGTTATACTTCTTTAGAAGCAAGTGATGAAGGTTCTTCAACTGATGATGGATCTGCGTGGTACATCGGTGCTAATATGTCATTTTAATTAAAGATTTAATATCTTTGAAAACGGCACTTTAACGAGTGCCGTTTTTTTTATGTTTTACATTTACCTCTCAATACAATAATTACAATTTAATGATTATAATAAGACTATTCCTTTTCTTTTTTTTATTTTTTTTATTGTCCTGCAACAACAATAAAAGTGAGGAAGAAATGGATAAACTATGGTCAAAAGCACAAACAAGAAATGAAATTTTAGAAAGATCAGGCACTAAATTTAACTCTGCAACAGATATGGAACTTGCAATGAGGGATGCAGAAAATAGACTTCAATCAGGTGGGGGCTTACTTGGTAAAGGAGGTATTTCATTTAGTGGTATTTTAAATAGTCAGGAAAATAATAATACTGCAAAACAAATTGCTATGTCTGTTAATCCTTATCTTTGGAAGGGAGCATTAGAAACTATTAGTTTTATGCCCTTAAACTCCGCAGACCAAATTGGTGGAACCATCATTACTGATTGGTATTCAACATCTATTAACCCAAATGAAAGATGTAAGCTTAATATTTTTATTTCTGGAAATAGGCTTAATACAGAAAATCTTAAAGTAACTTCTTTTTGTCAAGAATTTAAAGACCCTATTTGGGTAAATAAAATAGTTTTACAAGAAGATAATGTAAAAATTGAAAACGCTATTTTAAATAAAGCAAAAAAATTAAAGCTCCAATCAAGTTAAAAGTGTCATCGAGATACAATCATAAAGAAGTTGAAAAAAAATGGCAGACGGTTTGGTCAGATAAAAAAATTTTTCAAACAGAAATAGATCAAAATAAAGAAAAATTTTATGTATTAGAAATGTTTCCTTATCCCTCAGGAAAAATACATATGGGTCATGTTAGAAATTATACCTTAGGCGATGTAGTTGCAAGATACAAGCGGATGAAAGGTTATAATGTTTTACACCCTATGGGCTGGGATGCCTTTGGTCTTCCAGCTGAGAATGCTGCATTAACTGAAAAAAAACACCCTGAAAGTTGGACTTATCAAAATATAAAAACAATGAAAAACCAACTTTTAAAAATGGGTTTATCTTTAGATTGGACAAGAGAAATTGCGACGTGTCATCCTGATTATTATAAACATGAGCAAAAGTTTTTTATAGATATGTTTAAAGCAGGACTAGCCTATAAAAAAGAGGCTGAGGTTAATTGGGACCCAATAGATAAAACGGTTTTAGCAAATGAACAAGTTATTGATGGTAGAGGATGGAGGTCTGGAGCAGTTGTAGAAAAGAAAAAACTATCGCAATGGTTTTTAAAAATTAGCAAATACTCAGACGAGCTTTTAAGAGATTTAGAAAAATTAAATAATTGGCCAAATAAAGTAAAAATTATGCAATCTAATTGGATTGGTAAATCAACAGGTGCTGAAATAGATTTTAAAGTTCTAGAAAATAATAAAAAAATTAAAGTATTTACAACCAGGCCTGATACAATTTTTGGAGCTACCTTTATAGCGCTATCAAGTGAACATGAATTAGTTGTTGAGATTTCGAAAAAAAATATTGAGTTACAAAAATTCATCAAAAGTTGTGAAAGGTTAAACCCTGAGAAAACTAAAAAGGGGTTCAATATAAATTTATTCGTAGACCATCCTTTTATAAGAGGTAAAAAACTTCCAATCTTTGTGGCTAATTTTGTTCTAAAGGAGTATGGGCTTGGCGCTATTTTTGGATGTCCTGCACATGATCAAAGAGATTTAGATTTTGCAAGACAATATAATCTTGAGGTAATACCTGTTGTCAAACCAAATAATGTTAATTTAAATTCTTTCAATATTAATGATGAAGCGTTTACTGATGAAGGAATCTTAATTAATTCTGAATTTTTAAACGGATTAAATATAAACGATGCGAAAAATAAAATAATTGATGAAATAGAAAATAAAAAAATAGGAAAAAAGAAAGTAAATTTTAAATTAAGAGATTGGGGTATTTCAAGGCAAAGATTCTGGGGTTGTCCCATACCTATTATTTACAGAGAGGATGGTGAAATATTAACAGTTGAAGAAGTAGACCTTCCTATAAAACTTCCTGAAGTGGAAAACTTTAGTGAATCTTCAAGTGCACTAAGTAATATTTCCTCTTGGAAAGAGACTGTTTGTCCAAAAACTGGTATGAAGGCATACAGAGAAACAGATACATTTGATACATTTTTTGAATCATCTTGGTATTATTTTCGATATTGTAATTCGAGATTAGACAAACCTTTTGAGAAAAAAGATATAGAATATTGGTTACCAGTTGATCAATATATTGGAGGAATTGAACATGCTATATTGCATCTACTTTATTCGAGGTTTTTTACTAAAGCCTTACGAGATCTTAATTATTTTAATTTAAATGAACCTTTTAAAGGTTTGTTCACTCAAGGCATGGTTACTCACTTAACATACTTTAATAAAAAGGGTGAATGGGTTGAGCCTAAAGATGTTGAAAAAATTGATGGACAACTAAAAGACATAAATGGGTATGATGTTGAAACAGGAAAAATTGAAAAAATGAGTAAGTCAAAAAAAAACGTTGTGGATCCTAATGATATTATTAATTCATATGGTGCAGACACAGCTAGATGGTTTATGTTATCTGATAGTCCGCCAGAAAGAGATTTGCAGTGGACTGAGACTGGGATATCTGCTTCTTTTAAGTTTATTAATAAGGTTTATGAATTGGTTGATAGGTCTAAAAATTATAAATCAGCTTCTGTAGAAGATTTTGATATATTAGATAATTTAAAAAGTATTATTAATGAGGTGTCTGAAAATATAGAATCTTTTCAGTTTAATAAATCTGTTGCAAAAATATATGAGTTTGTGAATATTCTCAGCAATTCTTTATCAGAAAAAAAAATGTCAGAAAAAGGTTTTAAATGGTCTCTTGGAAAGCTGTCAGTAATTCTACACCCTTTTATACCGCATATAAGCGAAGAGATATGGTCAAATATTGATAATAGCACCTTATGTATTAATCAAAGTTGGCCAGTAGAAGAAGTGAAGAAAAAAACAAAATTTAAATTAGCTATTCAAATTAATGGTAAAACAAAAGAAATTATTGAAATTGATGACTCATTATCAAAACAAATGGTTTTGGAGTTAGTAAAAAATAACGATAAGATTAAAAAGAATATATCTGGAAAAAACATTATAAGGGAAATATATGTTCCGGGTAAAATTATTAATTTGGTTGTTTGATGAAAAAACTAATCATTGTTGTTTTTTTTTACTTTTTAGCATCTTGCAGTGGTGTGGATTTTGTTTACAAAGATAATAAGAATCTTGTAAACCCACTTTTTCAAAAAACAGAAGTTGGTACGTCTGGAATTAATTTTAATTTTATGAACTCATATTTACCTATGTATTTTGGTAATAATAATGAAAATGTCTTCAAACTTATAATAAATATTACTGAGAGAAAAACAAATATATCAGTAGAAACAAACCAAGCAGCATCAAACCTAAAATATGAATTGAGGTTTTTTTATACCCTTATGTTAAAAAAAGATAATTGTATAAGTTATGAAAAGGAAATAACTTCTAATTTTTCAATTATATCTAAGTCATCTGGTTATAATTATGGAACAGATGCTTCTTTAGAAAAAAAGTATGAGCTAGCAATAAGAGAGAGTTTGAATCAATTTGTGTCTTCTTTATCTGAAATAAATATAGAAAATTGTTTATGAAAGTAGCGCCTATAGATGTTTTACTAAACAAAGAGGCAATACCTGATAAGCAATTTTTTTTTATTAGTGGTAATGAGCCCACACTTATAGAAAAAACAAAGTCTTTAATTATAGATAAGTGTCAACAAAAAGAAATGGCCTTGGTAACAAAAATCGACTCATTAAAAGAATTTGTAGATGAGGTTGGTTTATTTGAAAACAAAAAGATATATTTGTTCAATAGTTGCAAAGGCTTTGATGAGAAAGCTTTTAACAATATAAGAAAATCAAATAATATTTTTATATTTATACAAGAGAATTCTAGCAGTATTAAAAAAACTAAAAATTTTTTTTATAAAGAAAAGGACTGTTGTTTGCTTGATTGTTATGAGTTGGAAAGAGATTCAAGAATAAAAATTTTAAATAAATTTATAAGTGATAATAAGTTAATTGTATCAAAAGATGCATATTGGCTAATGGTTGAAAAACTTGAGAGCAAATATATGTTTTTTGAAACAAGTTTGAGAAAGATCTTGGGTTTAGGTGGAATAGAGGTCAGTGTTGACAATATTAGAAGGCTTCTAACAATAGATGATACTGGAAAAGAAAAAATCTTTTTTAATTTATTGAAAAATAACAAAGAAATAATTGAGGTATATAGAAGTAAAATTATAAATAATTCAGATGCAAATGATCTCTATTATAAGAGTAAATTTTTTTGTCAATTAATTATAGAAGCCAATAATATAAATGAATATCAAAAAAAAATACCTGCTTATTTATTTAAAGAAAAAAATTTTTTAATTGAGTTTTATAAAAAATATAACTCTAAAAAGAAAAAAATGCTTGTTAGGCTACTCTCATCAACAGAAAAGGTTTTGCGAAAAGAAAGAGGTTTGTCATTAGTTTATTGTTTGCGCTTTCTTTTGAGTATAAAAAAAATTACTGTTTCTTAAGTCTTTTCATTAAATCGTCTAGTTGATTTAAATCAGAATAATACAGCGTTAAAGATCCAGAAGATCCGTTTTCATTAAATTGTATAGATGTTTTTAAGCCTATTTTATCAGAAAGTTCTTTTTCTAAATCTAATATATTTGGGTCTTTTGAGAATTTCTTTTTTTTATTATTCTTGAACTCGGCTGTAATCTTCTCAGTCTGTCTTACACTTAGTTTTTTTTCAATTATTTCATTTGCTTTTTTAATAGCATCAGGAACGCCAATAAGCGCTCTTGCGTGTCCCATAGTTAGATCACCATTTATTACCATCTCTTGTATTTTTCTATCAAGCTCTAAGAGGCGTAAAGTATTTGAAATATGACTCGAGCTTTTGCCAATTAATTTAGAAAGGCTTTCATTATTAACACCTTTTATTTCGATTAATCCTTTATATGCATTTGCTTCCTCTATTATATTTAGGTCTTCCCTTTGAATATTTTCAATTAAAGCTGCTTCTAAAACATTAGTATCGTCAAGATCTTTAACAACACAATCTACCTCGTGCATTCCATTTAGTTGGCACGCTCTCCACCTTCTTTCTCCAGCAATAATCTGAAATTGGTTATCTGTTGCTGGTTTTACAATTATTGGTTGTATCAAGCCCTGATTCTTTATTGATGAAGAAAGCCCTTTAAGCTCTTCGTCTTTAAAAATTTTTCTTGGTTGTTTAGGGTTTGGTACTATTTGAGAAATGTTGATTTTTTGAATCCCACTATCGTTTGAATTACTATCAATAGTCGTTGATAAAAGAGCCCCTAGGCCCATACCTAGTTTGTTTTCTTTATTCATAATTTTTATTTTGATTTAAAATGACTTCTTTTGCAAGCTCAATATAAGCTAAAGAGCCTGCAGCTTGTGTATCGTATACTAATGCTGGTTTGCCATGACTAGGAGCTTCAGATATTTTAACGTTTCTTGGAATTGTGGTTTTGTATACCTGATTTCCAAAATGTTGCCTCACATCTTTCTCTACGAGCGAGCTTAATGAATTTCTTTTGTCTAGCATTGTAAGTAATATTCCCTCAATTTTTAAATCTTTATTATAATTTTCTTGAATCAATTTAATTGTGTTCATTAAAGCTGAAAGACCCTCAAGGGCAAAAAACTCTGACTGAAGAGGAATAAGTGTAGTATCAGATGCAACTAATGAATTGATTGTTAGAAGCCCAAGTGCAGGTGGGCAATCAACAAAAATGAAATCAAAATCATTAATTTCAGAAAATATAGATTTTAAAATAAATTCTCTTTTTTCAAAATTTGTCAACTCCACCTCGGCCGCCGCTAGATCTATATTTGATCCGATTATTTTAAGACCAGGAATTAGTGTTTCTTTAATTCCTTCAGCTAAAAGTTTTTTTTCATGGATCATTTCATAAATTGTTGGTTTTCTTGCATCATAAGATAGGCCTAGTCCAGTGCTTGCATTACCTTGTGGGTCAGCATCAACAATTAAAACATTTTTTTTTACTGCAGCTAATGAGGTAGCAAGATTTATAGTTGTTGTGGTTTTGCCAACGCCACCTTTTTGGTTAGATATAGAAATTATTTTTTTCACAGTTTTTTAAATTTATTTATTTTAAGTACAAATCCATCACCTTCACTTTTGCTTTGATAAAGGTTGTATTCAAGGCTAAAATATTTTTTTGCATCTTCAATTTCTTTCTTAACACTTCTTCCTTTAAGAAAAAGAAGTGATGTATTTTTTTTAGTAAAAAAACGTGAATAATCTAATAATTTAATTAATGGTGCGAAAGCTCGACAAATAATAAAGTTAAATTTTTGATTTTTGATTTTTTCAACCCTTGTGCAAATAGTTTTTATTACTAAATTCTGCTCGTATGCGAATTCTTTAATGAAGTTTATTTTTTTCATCTTGGAGTCGAGCAATAATATATTTGAATACCCAAAAATATGTAAGATCACACCTGGTAACCCTGCGCCAGTGCCAAGATCTACTATTGATGCATTTTTTTTCAAAATAAATTCAGACAATTGTAATGAATCATTAATATGTCTATCCCATGCAACATCAATTGTGGAAGGGCCTACTAAGTTGTGTATTTTGTTGCTTTTTGTTAACTTCAGTATGTAACTATCGATTAAATCAATTTGCTTTCTGCTAAGATTATATTTTTTTATTACAGCACTTTTATCCAAATTATGCTGCTTTTTTATTTTTATTTTTTTTAATATATCTAAGAAGGGCTATGGTGGCTGCAGGCGTTACACCTGATATTCTTGAGGCCGCTCCAAGAGTTGGTGGTTTAATTTTTGATAATTTTTCAACTACCTCATTAGATAGACTTCCAACCATTTTATAATTAGTTGATTTAGGAATTACCAAGTTTTCTTCTTTTTCAAAGTCTTCTATATCCATCCTTTGTCTATCAAGATAACCTGCATACTTAGCTTCAATTTCAATTTGTTCTATTACATCATCTTCTAAATCATTTAATTCAGGAAGGATTTTTTTTAGCTTAGGGGTTGTAATATTAGAAAATGACAAAAGGTCTATAATATTTCTTTTCTTTCCATCTTTATTTATTTTTATCCCTTTTTTTAGGAGTGCATCTGGGGAGAATTTATGGTTTTTAACAAACTTAAACCCCTCTTTTATCCTTTCAGATTTTTTTTGGAACTCTCTTTGCCTATCTATATCAACACAACCAATATCAATACCAAGAGGAGTAAGTCTTAAGTCTGCATTATCAGCCCGAAGTAAAAGTCTATATTCCGACCTAGAAGTAAACATTCTGTATGGCTCTTTAGTTCCTTTTGTAACTAAATCATCTATTAAAACACCTATATATCCAGAGGACCTAGGTATTATAAATTCTTTATTAGATGTTGTTTTAAGTGATGCGTTTATCCCGGCCATTATGCCTTGTGCAGCCGCTTCTTCGTATCCAGTTGTTCCATTTATCTGTCCTGCAAAAAATAAATTTTTAATTTTTTTTGTTTCAAGCGTGTGCGTTAGCTCTTGTGGGTTAACAAAATCATATTCAATGGCATATGCAGGTTGTGTAATTGTAACATTCTCTAAACCTTTAATCGTTTTAACAAACTGCTCTTGAATTTCAGTTGGAAGTGAAGAAGATATTCCGTTTGGATATATTAAATCACTATCTAATCCTTCTGGCTCAAGAAATATCTGATGTGATGACTTATTTTTGAATTTATAAATCTTATCTTCAATAGAAGGGCAATACCTAGCTCCCATTGATTGTATTTCTCCAGAATACATTGGTGATAGGTTAAGGTTCTGCTCAATTATTTCATGTGTTTTTTTATTAGTATGTGTAATAAAACAAGATATTTGAGGAATGTGGATATCTCTGTTGATAAAAGAAAATGGAATAGACTTTTTATCTGGGTGCTGTTCATCTAAGTCATTGAATTTTATAGTTTTTTTAAGTAATCTTGGGGGTGTTCCTGTCTTTAATCTACCTATTGAAAACTTTAGCTCTTTAAGCCTTATTGCAAGCTTTATTGAGGGCTTATCTCCAACTCTTCCTGCTTCTTGCTTCTCAGAACCTATTCTTATTAATCCCTGCAAGAAAGTGCCTGTGGTTAAAACTACAGATTTGGAAAATATCTTTTTGTTATCACCTAAAACAACACCCATTACCTGATTTTTTGAAACAATTAAATCTTCGACTGATCCTTCGATAATTTGAAGGTTTTTTTGCTCAGATACGAGTTCATTTATAGCATTTTTATATAAAATACGGTCTGTTTGAGCCCTTGGACCCCTTACAGCCGCACCTCTACTGGAGTTTAACATTCTAAATTGTATACAGGCTTTGTCTGTAGCTTTGGCCATTATTCCATCTAAGGCATCTATCTCCTTTACAAGATGTCCTTTTCCAAGACCTCCAATTGCAGGATTACAAGACATTTCTCCTATTTTTTCAATTTTATGAGTAATTAATACTGTTTTTGAACCAGTTCTTGCAGATGAGCATGCTGCTTCTACACCTGCATGCCCCCCACCAATTACAATTACATCAAGTTTATTATCCATGTCTCTTTTCACGTGAAATTACTTACCAATACAAAAATCATTAAATATTATATCTAAAATTTTCTCAATATCAAATTTTTGATTAATTCCATCAATATACATAATTGATCTTCTAACATTTTCTGCAGCAAGATCTATTTCTTTTAAATCTATACTTTTAAGCAATACAAGGGATTTGTTTAGGCTTTCAAGATGTCTTTCACGTGAAAAGACTGGACCAGATATTGGTTTTTTCTTTAAATTTGAAGATATGGTTTTAATAAGATTTTTGATTCCATAACCTGATACTGATGAAATACTTTGTGCTCCATTAATCTTTTTTTTATTAGTATCATATTTTGATTTAACAAATATTTTTGATTTGATTTTACTGTAATTTTTCTTTTCATTATTTTTAAGAAAAACTATATTTAAATCAGACCTTTCTGCACTCTCCAAAGATCTTTGAATACCAATTTTCTCAATTAAATTCTTATATTTTCTTATTCCTGCTGTATCAACAAAGGTATATTTATCACCTTGAATATCTAGGGTGGAGCTTACTAAATCAGTGGTTGTTCCAGGTATATTTGTAACTATAGAAACCTCTTTGTTATTAATATAATTTATAAAGGAAGACTTACCTGTATTAGGCTTTCCAATAATAGTTATTATAAAACCGCTGTGTATTTCTCTAGATAAAGATGATCTTTTGATAATATTTTCAATTTGTTTATATATGTTCTTGTTTTGTTCTTTTATGCTTTTATATATTTCTTTTGGAAGATCTTCGTCAGCAAAATCAATAATTGCCTCTATATCCGCTAGAAGTTTTTTTTGTTTATTTGATATTTCATTAATAAACTTATCTAAATTTCCACTTAAATTTCCAATTGCTATCTTTCTTTGATTTTCTGTTTCTGCATTAACTAAATCATTAATTGTTTCCGCTTCTAAAACACTAAGTTTATCATTCATTAAAGCTCTTTTGGTAAACTCTCCAGGATCAGCAAGTCTAATTTTTTTTTTTAATAGGGTTTTGGTTATTTTGTTAATTACAGAAATACTTCCATGACAAGATATTTCTACCATATCCTCTCCTGTGTAGCTTTTAGGTGATTTGAAAAAAGTTGTTAGCGTTTGATCTACAATGCTTTTTCTGTCTATTATGTTATTTAATGAAGAAAAGTTTGTTTTAAATTTTTTTTTAGAAGATATTGATTTTATTAGTTTGTGAGAGTCTTTACCAGAAACCCTAAAGACTGCTATGCCTGATTTACCTCTTTGCGTAGCAAGAGCAAAGATTGTGTCTTTGAAAGGTTTCATTTTTTGGGAATTAAACCCAAGATGATATTAAGTAAATAAGAAAGATTATAAAAAAATTAATATTTATTTGGTGCCCATACTTTGGAAGAAGTCGTTGTTAGTTTTTGTGTTTTTCATTTTATCTAACAAAAATTCCATAGCTTCTGTGCTTCCCATTGGAGTGAGTATTTTTCTTAAAATAAAAATTTTTCCAAGCTCGTTTTTATCAAGTAATAATTCTTCTTTTCTTGTGCCAGATTTACCAATATCAAATGCAGGGTAAGTTCTTTTTTGGCTTAGTTTTCTATCTAAGACCATTTCGCTATTACCTGTACCCTTAAATTCTTCAAATATAACCTCATCCATTCTGCTTCCTGTATCTATTAAAGCAGTAGCGATAATAGTTAGAGAACCACCTTTTTCTACATTTCTTGCTGCACCAAAAAACCTTTTGGGTCTTTGTAGTGCGTTTGCATCAACGCCTCCTGTTAATACCTTCCCACTGGAGGGAACAACTGTATTATAAGCTCTTCCAAGTCTAGTTATTGAATCAAGCAAAATTACAACATCGTGTTTATATTCGACTAATCTTTTAGCTTTCTCAATTACCATTTCAGCAACTTGAACGTGGCGTGAAGCAGGTTCATCAAAAGTTGAACTAATTACCTCACCTTTAACTGATCTTTGCATATCAGTGACTTCTTCTGGCCTTTCATCAATTAGTAATACAATCAGTTTAGCATCTGGACTATTGGCAGTTATAGCATTTGCAATTTTTTGCATAATTATTGTTTTACCAGTGAAGGGTTGTGCAACAATTAACTGTCTTTGTCCTTTTCCAAGAGGGGCAATAATATCGATTATTCTTTCTGTGTTATCCGGCATAGGTTTTTCTTGTTCTAGTTTGAACCTTGCCTCAGGGTACAATGGTGTTAAATCTTCAAAATTAACTCTATTTTTAACTAACTCAGTTTCTTGACCGTTTATTTTGTTAATTTTAGTTATAGCAAAATATCTTTCACCTTGTTTTGGAGATCTAATCTCGCCTTCAACGCTATCACCAGTCCGTAGACTAAACTTTTTAATTTGTGATGGAGAAATATAAATATCGTCTGGACCAGGAAGATAGTTTGATTCAGAAGATCTTAAAAAACCAAAACCATCTTGCATAATTTCAATAACCCCTAAACCAGTAATAATTTCACCTTCTTCTGCAATTGTTTTTAAAATTGAAAACATCAAATCTTGTTTTCTAAGAGATGAAGGGTTTTCTATACCAAGTTTGTCAGCTTGTTTTAAAAGCTCTTGAGGTTCTTTTCCTTTTAATTCCTGTAAGTTCATAATGTTGCTGGGGGTAGTTTAGAAATGAGAGATTTTAATAATCAAAATTTAGATCAATGTCAAAATAATAATAAATATATATTTTATATATTTAATTGTAGTATTAGTTGTAATGTTAAAAAGCTTAATTATTGCTTTATTATTGTGTCATTCTTCATTTACCAACATATGAATAATAACTTTAGTAAATATGTTAATTTAAAGAATATTAAAAAAAAATATTATTTTTAAATAATTTATACCGCAATTAACTTCTAACAACTTGTTATTAGTTTTGTATAATAAATATATCAACACCCAGTCTATAATATCCAGATAAGTTATTAAGTTGTTAGCAACACAATTTTATAACAAAAGAACTATTTCTTAAATTCAAATTACATTTAATAGTGTTTATAACTATACTTTTTATTAACACACTTATGCACCAAAAATTTATATTAGCTAGTTCAAGTAAATCCAGATACAAAATATTAAAAAATGTAGGATTAAATTTCACACAAAAAAAACCAGACTGCAACGAAGAAGATATCAAAAAAACCATTAACAGAAAGACAAAACCGGAGATTTTTGCAAAAAAACTTTCTTATGAAAAAGCAAGAAGTGTAAGCAGACAAAAAATTTATGCTAATAAGTTTGTGTTGGGTTGTGATACCGTCATTTATCACAACGGAAAAATTTTAGATAAAGTAAACTCTATTGAAAAAGCGAAAAAAAAAATCAAGTCTTTATCAGGAAAGACACACTTAATAGTGTCAGGCCTAACTATTTGCTTGAACGGTTCCAAGATTTGGGAAAATTACGAAATAACCTATGTTAAAATAAGAAAGCTTAATAATAGTCAAATAAACACATACTTAAAAAAAACAGGTAAACAAATACTAAGCTCCGTAGGATGTTATCAAATAGAAAGCTTAGGGCCCAATATTATTGAGAGCATAAAAGGAGATTATTTTAATGTTATGGGATTGCCTTTATTTAATTTGCTAGATTATTTATATTCAAAAAAATGAAAAAACTTTACGTAGTTGGGAACAGGGCATCTAAAAGTCTTTCACCAACAATATTTAACTATTGGTTTAAAAAATATCACATTAAAGCAAGCTATGGATATTTAGAACTTTCAAAAAAAAACTTTCATAAAAAAATAAAGCAGGTTTTGGAAAAAAAAGATACACTTGGCCTAAATGTAACCATTCCATTCAAAAGCAAAATTATCAAACACCTTGGTAAAATAGACATTCATGCAAAAAAGATTGGTGCGGTAAATTGTGTAACAAATAAAAAAACTATAAATGGGACCAACACTGATTGGACAGGATATTACAAAACTCTACCAAACATAAAAAAAACCAAAAACAAAAAAGTTGTTATTCTAGGTTATGGAGGTGCTTCACACGCCATTCACTATGTTTTAAAGAAGAGGGGTTTTAAGGATATTTTAATTTTCAATAGATCTAAGAGAAAAATTAAGTATTCAAACAGGACTGAGTACACAAAGACATATAAAGATCTTGAAATACACCTTGAAGGAGTTTTTTTAATAATTAATACCACACCAATAAACCCCATATTGAAAAAACACCTAAAACTTATTAACAAATCCACGATAGTAAGCGACATTGTTTACAGCCCAAAAAACACCTCATTTCTTAAACAGTTTCCAAAGAATAAAAAGATTTATGGAATATCAATGTTGATCGAACAGGCTAAGCCGTGTTTTAAAATGTGGTTTGGTAAAAACCCATCTGTAGATAAAAAAATGCTTAACTCTATTTATAAAAAAATTTAATGATAAAAACCATAGCAATAACAGGCGGTATAGGATCTGGTAAATCTACCTTTTGTAGTGATTTAAAAGAAAAAGGCTTTAAAATTCACAGCTCAGATGAGCAGGTGGCCAAAATATATAAAAACCCTGATAAAAAATTTGTTACTTATTTACGTACCATAGGTTTGTCTAAGTCAATTTCAAAAAAAAACATAGATAAAAAGGCTATATCAAAGATTATTTTTGAAAATAAACAGATAAGAAAAAAGCTAGAGTTATACATATTTAAAATAGTTAGAAAAAAGAGGTCTGATTTTATACAACAAGAAAAACAAAAAAAAACAAGATTAATATTTATTGATATACCATTATTGTTTGAAAATAATTTAGAGAAACAGTTCAACAAAGTAATATCGATAATAGCCTCCAAACGAGTAAGATTAGAAAGATTAAAAAAAACGAGAAAAATGACTGAAAACCAATTTAAGAATATAACTCGATCTCAAACATCAGATCTTATAAGAAAAAAGAAATCTGATTATGTTATTTATAACAACTCGACATTAAAGGATTATAAAATTAAGATTAATAAGCTAATAAGTAAACTTTAATTAAAACAATGAGAGAAATAGTAATTGATACAGAAACCACAGGCCTTGATTATAAGACCGGTGACAGAATAATAGAAGTTGGTTGTGTAGAACTCAAAAACTATGTTCCTACAGGAAACACACTCCAATTTTATTGCAAACCAGACAGAGGTATAAGTGAAGGGGCAAAAAACATTGTAGGTCTTTCAGATGATTTTCTTAATCAACAAAAACCATTTGAAGAAAATCATAAGGAGCTCTTAAATTTTTTGAAAAACGACACATTGATAATTCACAACGCATCATTTGATTTAGGTTTTATAAATAATGAGTTGTCAATCTTAGGATTACCTCATTTAGATAATCCTGTAGTTGACACAGTTTTTCTTGCAAGAGAAGTTCTAAACACAAGAATAGCTAACCTCGACTATTTATGTAGAAGATTTAACATTGATTTATCAGATAGATCATATCACGGAGCCTTACTTGACTCGCAACTTCTAGCCTCAGTTTATTTAGAGTTAAGAGGGGGTAAGCAATTTTCTATGGAGCTGAATTCAAACATTGACGAAAAAAACACACAAATTAACAACAAAAACGAAACAAAAACCAAAATAATAGAAGTTAATGAAGAAGATTATCTTGCCCATAAAGAAATGTTAAAAAAACTAAAAAACCCCCTTTGGAAAAAATTTAACTATTAATATTTAAAAAAGTTATTATATTAAAATCAAATGATTTACGGCGACCTTCAATTTTTTGATATTCTAATTTTCGCAGCTATTGCTGGATTTATTATTTATAGACTGAGGAGTGTTTTAGGGAAAAGAACAGGATTTCAAAAAAATATTTCAGAGCCAAAGCCTCAAGAAACCAAAAAACAAGAAGATGTTCAAAAAATACCATCACTAATGGATAATGAGACAAAGCTTGAGGCCGTATATAAAAAAGTAAATAATTTTAATCACAGAGAGTTTCTTGATGGTGCCAAGAAAGCATTTGAAATTATAATTTCATCTTTCAACAATGGAGATAAAAAAACACTGAAAAACCTTGTGTCTAAAGATGTTTATTCTGCTTTTGAAAAAGCGATTGATGAAAAAACAAACAATCCTGAATCACAATTTTATTCACTTATTGTAGAGGGCATAGCAGATGCAAAAGTAGAAAATGACACAATATCAATATCGGTCAATTTTATTAGTGAACAGATGTTAAATAATGATGAGGGTTCTATTGTAAAAAATAAAGACACTTGGACTTTTGAAAAACCAGTAAACTCTTCTAGTCCTATATGGATATTAACTCAAACTTAATATTTGTCCTTTAAAGAACTCAAAGACCGAATAAAAAAAAACGAGGGTTATTCTGACAAGCCTTATCAAGATCAATTAGGGTATTACACTATTGGTTATGGTCATCTTATTACAGAAAAAGAAAAAAAATATTATATTAAAAAATTTAAAAAAAAATATTTTGAAGAATTGTTTGAGATAGACTTTAAAAAAGCACACGAACAATACAAAATAAAATTTTTTAAAAAAGATCACACAGCTTCAGAAAAGGAATTATTAATAGAAATGATTTTTCAACTTGGAGCAAAAGGCGTCTCTAAATTTAAGAAAATGCTTTATTTTCTAAACAAAAAACAAAAATTCATGGCATCACTAGAGATGTTAGACAGTTTGTGGTATTTGCAAACACCTGAAAGAGTAAAGAATTTAATTAAAAACTATACAAAAAAATAATGGAAGAAGATTTTTTTCTAAAAAATATGAAAGGTGTAAAACCTTTTAAAAAAGATACATCCATAGTTAAAGTGGAAACAACTCATAAAAAAAATGTAAAATTAGATAAAAAAACTAATACTAAAAATACCAGCAAAAAAACAATAACTGAACACAAAGTTAGTAGCTCAGAGTTTAAATTTTCATTTGGTGAGATTAATAAGGAGCTTAAGCGGGGAAAAATTAATATAGATAGAAAAATTGATCTTCACGGGTATGGTTTAGTCGAAGCACATGAAAAATTTATAAGTGAGGTGAAAAAAAATTATAACAAGAATAAAAGATGTTTGCTTATAATTACTGGAAAGGGTGTTCATAAAAAAATTCAAAATGAGGAAGACACAAACCCTAAACTTTTCTATGGAAAGATTAAAAACTCAATAATAAACTGGATAAACGAAGACTATCTTAAGAAATATATCCTAACATATCAAGATGCGGGTTTTGAACATGGGGGTGACGGAGCTCTTTTTGTCTATTTAAGAAAAAAAAAGTTTTAAATTCTTTCTAACTTAAACACTCTTTTTTTGAAATGAATAAGAATTTCATATGGAAGTAAATCATCTTTAACTAAAAATTCTATTTTTTTTAAATCATTTCTTTTATGGTCAGCCCAAATATTTACATAGTCTTCAATTTCTAAAATTATATTTCCATCCTCACTTTCGTTTTGTTTAAGTGTGTAAATTCTTCTCCCATCAATTGTTTTTGCCTCATTTTCTCCATTTAAAATATTTATAAAAGAGGTAATTGGGTCAAAATATAAATATAAGTCTTCTAGGTCTATTCTAGATATTTCTTCTTCTATAGGCTCTTGTTTTAATTCAATTAAATAATCATCAAAAGACATTTTAATTATTTTTGTTTTCTTCTTAGTTTTCCAAAACTGTTTATAATTTTGGGTCTTAAATATGTTGTTTTCAATAAACCCAACTGAAAGATAGCTTCCTTCAAATTTATATAAAGGTGAAAAAATGCCAGAATTTTTCAAATTAATTTCTGTTTGATAAATATTATCATTAATATTTAATGACCAACTAAAATTACCAATTTTTATTCCTGTTGTGCTGACTTTATATTCTGCGCTAAAATTATTTGCATAGGATGTGTTAATTACAAATATAATAAAAAATACTAGAAATTTATTCAAACACAACCTCGTAAACATCAAGTTCTCTTTTTGTAAATTTTTGATCAGGTGAATTTATTTTTAACACCTTATATTCATTCTCTAAGTAATTTATATCTGAGGGGCTCCCAATTAAAGTAAAGTTTTCGTTTATATTTTTATTAAGAGGAGACACTATTTTAAAGTGGTTTGTTATTTCATCTCCCTCTTTATGTGGCATATAGAAATTAATATCCTTATCTCTTAATTCAAAATTAAGGCTTGAAAATAAAAGTCGGTCAGAAACCACTATATTTTTTAGTACATCTTTTGAAGAATTGCTGTAAATTTTTAGAGCATAATCATTTATACCACTAACTCGGTCAAAAATTTTAGAGGGATAACTTGTTCCAATCATAACAAAAAGAACAAAACAGACAGTAAAATTAAATATGTAATTAACCATCTTTAAAAAAGAATTATTCATTCTAATATATAAAAGAGCAAACAAAGAAATTAAAGCTGGAGCAGCCCAATTTGCATTAGCTCTGACAATAATTGCCTCTATCAAAACAATTAGAATTATAGGTATTGAAAATATTAAAAAAATTTTTTGAATATAGTTCCATTTGTTAAATCCAAATAACCCACCCAAAAACATAAATGGGCCTAACATTAAAACCTGAATTAACAAAAATTCTAAACCCCTAATCAGATCTATTTCAATATTTCCAAAATTTGCATTATCCGAAGTATGCTCAAGTGTTATCCAGTCATTATTAAAGTTCCAAACAATATTTGGTAAGATGATTACAAACACACATAAAAAAGTAAGACAAAAACCTAATAAATTATCCAAAAAAATTTTTCTAAATCTTTTATCAAATAAAATTAGAACAAATAAACAAATTACAAAATATATAGCTGCATATTTTGATAAAAAAGCTAACCCCAGAAAAATACCTAATAATATAAAATTTTTTAAAGCTTGTTCACTTTTGATCTTAATTAATTCATTAAGTGAAAGTGTCCAAAATAATAATAAAAAAAGATCAGTACTAATTATAAAAGATGAAAAAGAAACAGCGGGTATAAACAAAAAAATTAAACAACCCGCAAATGAATCTTTTTTATTTAGTCCAGAGTTGAGTAAAAGATTATAAATACTCCAGGCAATTAATAAATACACAAACGATGGGAGAAGTTTTAATGAAACAAAACTACTACCTAATATTTCCGTATAAACTCTTATTATCCAGGACAAAAAAGGGGGTTTCGAAAAATAACCAAAGTCAATATCTTTTGACCATAACCAATACTGCGCTTCATCACCAAACAAATTAAAAGTAGTAAAATTTAAGGCACCTATTTTTAATAAAAGCAAAACAATAAATGATGGCAATAGAATTTTATTTAGCATAATATTTTTTATAAAATTCAAATAAAATTATATTTAATATTACAATAAAAAAGCCAGCAAAAAAAATGTCACTTAAAAAATGACCACCAGCCATTATTCTAATTAAACCAAGTACTAAACCAGCAACAAAGCTTCCATAGAGAAAAATTATTTTTTTTGTAATTAAATATAAAACTATAATTGAAAACCCAACAGAAGCATCCCCTGAAACAAAGGAGCAGTTTGTTTCACAAGCATTGGTTATTTCAAACCAAGGGGAAAAAGACTCTTTGCCATCCAACTCAACTATATCGTTTGGTCTTGCCCTACCCCAAAAATTTTTTAGTATAAGATTTACAAATATTAAAACACTAATAATTTGAGAAATCCATAACAAAACTATTTCCTTAATAGAAAATTTATAATTAAAAAAAATTTTATCAATTTTAAAGTAACGCCCAACTATTGGTAAAATTAAAATATAAATAAGTATTAGTGGTAATAAAATATCTCGAAACAATATTGAAGTTAAATCAAAACTTTGTAATTCAAATTGTGACGCACCCTTATAAAACAATGATGATACATATAAATCTAAGGATGGGCCGGCAGTCACAAACACACAACTAAAAAACAAAATTAGAATGTAATAAAAAATCTCAGAATTTTTTTCAGGAATTAAATTTGATAATTTGTATTTATTATATTTGCTTTCTATTAATTTATTTAAAATCTTAAATAATATTAAGGCTAAAATTGCCCCAGCAACAATATCTGTAAAAAAATGCGCGCTTACAATAACTCGACTAAAAGCAATAATTGAAGCTAAAAAATAAAAAAAATATTTTAATTTTGGAAAAATAGAAACCAAAATAAAGCAAACAATAAATATTGTAGAAGAGTGTCCAGAGGGGAAAGAATGAAAATTTGATTCCATGGTAAAATATTTAAAACTAAAAACGTCTTCGAAATCAGCATGATTTGGTCTGGGCCTTCCCACAACATGTTTTATAATTTGAGTAATTATCCCAACTGTCAAAATATATACAAAAGAAGAAATAAAAAAGTTAGAAATATTTTTTGCTGATTTAGTTTTTATGATTTGAAGTCTTTTGTTTATATAAAAAATAACAAAACCTATTATTGAAATAGAAAAATACCATGACGAACTACCAAGTTTTGTTATTTCTGAAAAAAATTCTTTTAGAAAAACTCCATTTGCCACATCACTTAAGTTTATAAAATAACTATAAAAAAAAAGATCTATATCAAAAGAAGCAAAAATACTTAATGTAATTAATACTAAAATAAGTAACTCAAATTTGATGCTTTTAAAAATGCTCATTTTACAACTATTAAAAAATTTAATGAGCTTTACAATATAAACTTTGACAAGTCCTGACTTTTAATAAGCTCCCCTAAACTATTTTCAACGTATTCTTTATTAATTGTAATTTCTGTAGGGCCTATATCTGATGCAGTATAACTAACTTCTTCAAGTAACTTCTCCATTACAGTATGCAGCCTTCTTGCGCCAATGTTTTCTACGTTCTGATTTATCTCTGTGGAGAGTGAGGCAATAGTTTCAATACCACTTTCTTCAAATTTTAAATCAACTTTTTCTGTTCCAAGAAGTCCTTGGTATTGTTTAATTAAACTATTTTGTGTTTCAGTTAGTATAAGTATAAAATCTTTTTTACTAAGACTATCAAGCTCGACTCTAATTGGCAATCTACCTTGAAGCTCAGGCAGCATGTCTGATGGTTTAGATAAGTGAAATGCCCCAGAGGCAATAAACAAAACATAATCTGTTTTTACAACTCCGTACTTCGTAGTTACTGATGTGCCTTCTATAAGAGGTAATAAATCTCTTTGAACACCCTCTCGTGATACATCTGCACCACTTCTTTCAGCCCTTGAGGTAATCTTGTCTATCTCATCTATGAAAACAATTCCATTTTGTTCTACATCTTCTAACGCTCTTGAGTTTATTTTATCCTTATCCAAAAGTTTATCGGTTTCTTCTCCTAATAAATACGCATGAGAATCCTTTATACTCATCTTTTTCATTTTTTTTTGACCACCAACACCTTTACCAAAAATATCCCCTAAATTTATCATCCCCATTTGAGACCCAGGCATGCCAGGTATATCCATTGTTGGTAAGCTAAAATTAGTATTGGCAGATACGGGTATCTCTACTTCTTTATCATTTAATTCTCCTGACCTAAGTTTTTTTCTAAAATTGTCACGTGTGGCAGGAGTTGAGCTTTTAGAAACTAAAACATCTAAAATTCTTTCTTCTGCATTTTTTTCCGCCTTTGCTTTTACTTCTTGACCCATTTGTATTTTTGTTTTCGTAATACTTATCTCGACTAAATCTCTTATGATTTGCTCTACATCTCTTCCAACATAACCTACCTCTGTAAATTTTGTTGCCTCGACTTTTATAAAAGGGGCATTTGCCAACTTAGCCAACCTTCTTGATATTTCTGTTTTACCACAGCCTGTAGGACCAACCATTAAAATATTCTTTGGTACAATTTCTTCTTTTAAAGAGTCATCAAGTTGTTTCCTTCTCCATCTATTTCTTAATGCAACAGCAACAGCTTTTTTTGCATTGTTTTGACCAATGATAAATTTATCTAATTCCGAAACAATTTCTCTTGGACTAAAACTAGATTCCATCTTAAAGCTCGATGGTTTCTGAAATAATATTGTGGTTTGTGTAAATACAAATATCAGCAGCTATATTTAATGATTCTACAGCAATTTCTTTCGCATCCATTTTTGTATTTTTCATTAAAGCTTTTGCTGCGCTATTAGCATAAGGGCCACCAGAGCCTATAGCTAGTATTCCATCGTCAGACTCAATAACATCACCAGTTCCTGATAACAATAAACTTACTTCTTTGTCAGCTACTATCATCATCGCCTCTAATCTTCTTAGATACCTATCGGTTCTCCAATCTTTAGCTAATTCTACACAAGCTCTTTTAAGTTGGTTTTTATACTGATCTAATTTTCCCTCTAATCTTTCAAATAAAGCAAACGCATCAGCAGTAGATCCTGCAAATCCAGAAATAACAGATTCATCTGTTCCTAGTCTTCTTATTTTTTTAACATTTGATTTCATTACAGTATTTCCAAGACTAGCTTGACCATCACCAGCAATAACAACAAGGTTATCTTTTCTTATTCCTACAATAGTTGTTGATTTGATAATGTTTTTTTTCATTCTTCATAAGATGGCTATTTAATTATTTTTATCAAGTAATTTACCTAGAATAAATCAGATTTCACTGATATTAGGCAAAAATGCGAAAAGGTAAAGTTGAGAGAAACACTAAAGAAACCAAAATAAGTTGTGAAGTTAACTTAGATGGCACTGGTCAATCTAAAATTTCAACACAAATTGGTTTTTTTGATCACATGCTGGAATTATTGTCTCATCACAGTTTGATAGATATAGATTTAGAATGTGAAGGAGATACTGATGTTGATCTTCACCATTCAGTTGAAGATACAGCTTACGCAATTGCTTTAGCTATAAATAAAGCGTTGGACGATAAGAAAGGAATAAATAGATATGGTTTTTCATATGTTCCAATGGATGAATGTTTATCAAGATGTGTTATTGATTTAAGTGGAAGACCAGAGCTTGTGTGGAATGTTAATCTTGGTTTAAAAAAAATTGGTGAAATGGATACAGAACTATTCCATGAATTTTTTAAAGCTTTTTCAAATGAATCAAAGTGTAACTTACATATTGAAAACTTGTATGGAAAAAACAATCACCATATGATTGAATCATGCTTCAAAGCTTTTGCTAAAAGTTTAAGATTTGCAGTCGAAATAGATATCAGAAGAAAAGACAACATACCATCATCAAAAGGCTCTCTTTAATTTTTAATGAAAAAGATCACTATTGTCGACTACGGCTCAGGCAACGTTTTGTCTGCACAAAAATCTTTTGTTAAAATAGCAAAAGACAACAACATTGAGGTTGATGTTTTAATCTCAAAAAAACTGAATGATGTAAAAAGTTCAACTCATATTGTATTACCTGGTCAAGGAGCCTTTTCTACATGTATGAATGGCTTAAAAAAAACCGATGGCTTAATTGATGAGCTTTCTGAGTTTGCATTAATAAAAAAGAAACCATTTTTGGGGATATGTGTTGGTATGCAAATGTTAGCTAAGATGAGTGAAGAAAACGGAGTTCATAAAGGCCTAGGTTGGATAGATGGTCAAATTAAATTATTGCCAGGAGATAATTTAAAACTTCCTCATATGGGGTGGAATTTGGCAATACCAACAAACTCAAAATACAACAACTTAATCTTAACTAAAAATGACTTTTACTTCGTTCACTCATATTATTTCAATTGTGTCAATAAAGACAATATTTTGGCAGAAACTAAGTATGGAATAAATTTTGCTTCAATAGTTGGAAAAGAAAATATATATGGCGTGCAGTTTCATCCTGAAAAAAGTTCCTCCCAAGGATTAAACTTACTAAAAAAATTTATTGGAGCATAAACATGTCTACACAACTAAAAGAAAAAATTAATATTTCAGTTGATAATATTGAAACACTTACAGATGTAGATTTGGCAGATCTTTGCAATATCACAGAACAAGCAATTAAAGCCGGAGGTGGTTTTGGTTG
>CACLBK010000003.1 GCA_902605135.1 uncultured Alphaproteobacteria bacterium | reverse complement strand
AGTCTTAGGAAAAAGCGCAGGTCATACTTTAGAAATGTTAGAGTGTATAAAGTATTTAAAAAATGAAATTAAAGATTATCGCTTAGAAAAAATCACGAATGAATTAATCTCTTCACTTTTAATGATGGTCCATAAAATCTCTAAAGAAGATGCTCTTAAAAAAATTGAAGAGGTTCTTTCAAATGGAGAAGCAGCAGAAAAATTTGAAAAGATGACTTCAGCTTTGGGAGGACCAAAAAATATTTTATCAACTTACGAAACAGATTTACATAATGAGTCAACACCTAGAGATATTTTTTCTGATAAAGAAGGTTGGATCGAAAAAATTCATACAAGAGAATTAGGTTTAATTTTAATAGAGCTTGGCGGAGGACGTAAACAAATTTCTGATAAAATAAATTATGGTGTAGGATATGACAGTGTTATTTCTGTTGGTGAAAAAATTGATAGCACCAAACCATTATTGCAATTACACTCAAACCCAGAAGATGATTCAAAAGAATTGGAAGAAAGAATAAAAGATTGTTTTATAATTTCAGATAAAGAAATAAAAAAATTACCACAAGTTTATGAGTACATTAATTAATGAGTACACAAACTAAAATAGATGAAAGCTTAGTAAAATATCTACAAAACGTAGGTTATAGAAAAGATAAAATAATTGACGATCTAGCAGATGAAACATCTAAGCTTGGCAGTGTATCTCAAATGCAAATTGCAAAAGAACAAGGTCAGTTTTTAGAAATAATCACAAAATTATCGAAAGCAAAATCTTGTCTAGAAGTTGGAAGATTTACTGGCATGAGCACTTTATTTATTGCAAGAGGTTTGTCAGCAGAAGGAAAAATTACAACAATTGATAATTCAGACGAATTTCTATCATTAGCTAAAAAATATTGGGATCTAGATAATATGAGTTCAAAAATTGAATCTATTATCGGTGATGGGGTTGAAATAATGCAAAGTATGATAGACCGTCAACATTCTTATGATTTTATCTTCATAGATGCTGACAAAAATAATTATCTTAATTATTATGAATTATCTTTAAGTCTTGTTCCATCAAATGGTATTATAATTATTGATAACATGCTTTGGCATGGTGATGTTGCTGATGAGAAAAAAAATGACTCTCAAACAAATACCATAAGAGACTTAAATACAAAAATCCAACATGATTCTCGTGTAGACTTTTCTCTTTTACCGTTATCAGATGGCTTATCCTTTATAAGAAAAAAATAATTACATACTTGAATTAATTATAATCATCACCACATCATAAATGTCAGCATGCCATTGTGGGTGCCGACATTAATACTTGCTTACAAAGGAGTTATTATGACTAGAAACCTATCCGTTTGGAATTCTTTAAGACCATTTTCTGTTGGATTTGATTCGATTTTCGATGAATTTGATAGAATGTTAGAATCCACTGAACGTTACAATACAAACTATCCACCTTACAATATTCATAGAGTTGATGATAACAATTATAAAATTGAAGTTGCTCTTGCTGGATATAGTAAAGAAGACATTGAGATTGAATTAAAAGAAAATAATCTTACTGTTAGAAATAAACCAAAAGAAAAAGTGGTTAATGATAATGGTAATGGAGTAATTCACAAAGGAATCTCAACCAGACAGTTTGAAAGATCGTTCACTATTTCAGAAGACATCAAAGTTAAGGATGCCGAATTAATCAATGGACTTTTAACAATTGATCTGGAGAGAATTATACCAGAAGAAAAGAAAGCTAGACTTATTTCTATAAAGTAGTCTTGGATAGGGGCCCTCTGAGGCCCCACCTATAATGAATGTCTATTACTTTTAATTAGAATAATTCTAAAACTCTTAAATATCTATTTTATAAGATCAAAAATAATTTTTTTTAAATAAATATTAATTTTTACCTATAAATAAATTTACTTCCGTTCCATGGTGGTTAGTTTTTATAACATTATAACTCACATTTAATATTACGATTACTAACCACCTATTTAAAAGATCTTTAAATTAGAATAAATCTAAATATACCTGATATAACCTATAAACATTGGGTTTATAAAATAAAAATATTTGTTTATTAAATTATTATAAAAGCATCATAGATCCTTAGTAATAGGACGTGGAGATGATTAATCTTTTTAAGGGTAAAGGCGCATCTTAACCAAACGAGTTTCAACTCATCTCCACACCTTTAAACTAAGAAAAAATTTACAATTAAGGAAAATATACATGAAAAAAATATTACTCATTGCTACTGCTTTAGTTTTTTCTTTCAGCTTTTCTAAATCTTTTGCAGATGGTCATGGTCCAGAAGTTTATGGACCTTACCCTATTACTTTAAAAGGTTATGACGGCGATAAAACAAACTCAGTGAAATATACAGGTCAGATGGCCAGACAAGTTTTACATGACAGTTTAAAAGCTTTAGTGAAAACAGGTGATCTAGATAAAATGATGTCCTATTACAATGGAGAAGATGGTTTAGAAATAATAGCTCCCAAATCTGCTGATGGTTTTCCAGTTAAACAAACCATGGTTTCAGAAATAGGTAGCGGAAACCTTTCGGGTAAAATGTATAAAGGATACATTCCTGGCTGGGGTAATCTAACAGGTCCAGAAGCTATTGAACATATGATGCTTAAGGCAAGTCAAGTTGAAGGTGGTTTTGATCCATCTACTGGTTTTGATTACACTCAATTAATATCAAAGTTTGCTATGGGAGCTGTTTTTTATAATCAAGCTGTAAACAGTTATCTTGGTAGTAAAATGGAAATTGGTCAAAAACCAAATAATGCACCTTATAAAGAAGGGGCTTACTACACTGGTAAGGAGCATAGTTGGGATGAGGCATTTGGTTATTGGGGATCTGCTGCTCACGCACTAACTCTCTCAGCCGAGGACAACTATAATGTTGCTAAGAAAAAAGATTTAGCATCTGCCGACTTTAACGGTGATGGTGTTGTTGATCTATATTCTGAGATGACTTTTGCACACGCTTACTATGCTTCAAGTTATGATAAAGGTGGTAAGACTGATTATCTTGCAACTATTAATCAAGCATTTATTGATGGACGAAAAGTTATTAGAGATGCTGATGGAAGAAACTTAAATTTTTCTGAAAGAACTGACATGTTAGCTGCAAGAGATGTGATTAGAGATAACTGGCAAAAAGTTATTGCTGAGTCCGTCTTTAAATATGCTGGATCTACCTACAAAGATATTGTTGCACTTGAAACAATCATGGATGCCAATGGTGATACTGAAGAAGCTTTTAGAAAATATGCTAAACATTGGGGTGAACTTAAAGGTTTTGCATTAGCTCTACAGTGTGGTCCTGGAGATCTTGGAGAAACTGCTGTTAAGATGAACCGAATGATGGGTTTTGGCCCGGTTCTCTTAAATGCATCACAGGTTGTAGGTGTTGACTCTAGTGGTAATTTCATAAAAGACCAAGCACAGGAGTGGAGTGAGTTTAAACTTCATATGCTTAAAATTCAAAAAATGATGGTTGATGAGTTTGGTATTACTGCAAGAAACAATGATCAATTAGCTGCAATGGAGGAGCTTGCTGGTTCTATGGGAAGTTCTGACTCAGCTGAAAACGATTAATTGAATATTATGGTGTGGCTTTGTATAAAGCCACACTGCTAAACTGGAATGGAAATTTTAACAGAATATTTATCTAATATTGGTAATCAATTTATTGATCCAAAAAAAAGAGTCTTTGTAGCATACATTGGAATCTCAATATTAATTGCATTTCTATGGTTTATCTTATTAAGAAAATATTCTCTTTTTGCAGCATTTAAGAAAATTTTTGATAAAAAAATATTTTTTTCTAAGTCAGCAAAATCCGACTACAAAGTTTTTCTTATCAACCAATTAATCATGATGACTATTTCACCATTTTTAATTACTCAATTAACAATTGCTACAGCACTTTACTTTTATTTTCACACCATTGATTGGTTAAGTGTTGGAATGTTTAAAGAAGCCCTTCCAATTCTTGTGATAATTGCTTTCACTACTTTTCAATTTACTATTGATGATTTTAGCAAATATATAGTTCATAGGTTTATGCACAAATGGCCAATTTTATGGTCACTTCATAAAGTTCACCATTCTGCTACCGTTTTAACACCAATGACTGTTTTTAGAACTCATCCTTTAGAAGGAATAGTTTTCTCTCTTAGAAGTTCAATCACACAAGCAATAAGTATTTCTTCTTTTATTTTTTTATTTGGTGATTCAGTAAGCTTATATACAGTTCTTGGAGTAAACATTTTTGTATTTATTTTTAATATTCTAGGATCAAATTTACGACACTCGCATGTAGGAATTAGATATTGGAGATGGGTAGAGTATATATTCATTTCCCCAGCCCAACATCAATTACATCACTCTATAGCAAGAGAACACCATGATAAGAACTTTGGAGCAGCTTTAGCTATTTGGGATTATCTATTTAGATCACTTCATCATTCAGTTGAATTTGAAACTTTAGAACTTGGAATTGAAAAGAACCAAAAAGATGAAAGTCATAATTTAAAAGATTTATACATAAATCCATTTATTGAAATTAAAAATTATTTTTTAAGAAAGTTTTTAAAAATAAAACTTAAATTTAGCTCAATTAATCTAAAAAGGAGATCGTTAAATGAAAACTAATTTATTACATTTTGTATTTTTATTTTTTATATTTATTTTTACTCCGTATTTAAATGCAAAAGAGATAAATATTTATTCACATAGACAGCCATTCTTAATTAACCCTTTTCTAGAACTATTTACCGAGGAAACTGGGATTAAAACAAATGTTGTTTATTCTAAAAAAGGCTTAGCCCAGAGACTGAAGGCTGAGGGAGAAAATAGTCCAGCAGATGTTATTCTTACGGTAGATATAGGAAGACTGTATATTTATGATGATCTTGATTTACTTTCTCCATTAGATTCAAAACAGTTACAAAATAATATTCCTAATTACCTGAGGAGTCCTGAAAATACATGGTTTGGGCTTTCCAAAAGAGCTAGAGTTATTGTAGTTCACAAAGAGAAGATTGCAGAAGGTGAAATAACTAGAATTGAAGATTTGGCAGACCCCAAATGGAAAGGAAAGATTTGCTCAAGACCTGGAAGTCACGTTTATAACCGTGGAATAATGGCATCAGTTTTAGCAGCGCTTGGAGAAGATGAAGCTGAAAAATGGGCTAAGGCTATGGTGGCTAATTTTGCCAAAAGACCACAAGGCAATGATAGAGCACAGGTTAAAGCTATTCATGAAGGGGAGTGTGAACTTGCTCTTATAAATAATTATTATTATGGAAAACTTAAATTCTCAGAAGACCCTGAACAAAGAAAATGGGCTGAAAGTGTGAGATTAGTTTTTCCTAATCAAGCTGAGGGTGACAGAGGAGCACATGTAAATATTTCAGGTGGAGGTGTAGCTAAGTATTCTAGTAACAAAGAAGAAGCTCAGAAGTTACTTGAGTTTTTAACAAGTGAAAAGGCACAAAAACTTTACGGAGAAATAAATTTTGAGTACCCAGCAAATCTAAAAATTGAGCCTGGAGAAGAATTACAAAGCTGGGGTAGCTTTAGAGAGGATACACTTCCAATAATAAAAATAGCAGAACTTGCTCCTAATGCCCAAATGATAATTGATCGGGTTGGCTGGTAGTTTATAACCAAGTGAATTTGTATAATTGGAATAGCTCATCTACGTTAGCAACTTTTCTTGCTCTTTTTATTATTTGTCCAATAGTTGCTATTTTTTACTCCGCATTTTTAGGAGACACCAGTCTATGGCCACATTTATTCTCAACCGTTCTACCAAGATATGTTTACAACACAATTGTGCTCATGATCGGAGTAGGTATTCTAAGTATGATCTTTGGTGTTTCTTCAGCATGGGTAGTTACAAGATATAACTTTATAGGTAAAAATTTTTTTGAGTGGGCACTATTATTACCTGCTGCAGTACCTGCATATATCATTGCTTATACATATACTGATTTTTTAGAATACGCTGGTCCATTACAAAAACTACTAAGGGAAATTTTTAACTGGAGTAATGTTGACGACTATTGGTTCCCAGAAATACGATCAATGGGCGGAGCTATTTTAGTTATGTCGTGTGTTCTTTATCCATATATTTACATGATGACCAGAGCATCTTTTTTAACCGTGCCCTTATCTTTTTATCAAACAAGTTTAATTTATGGACGAAGCAGTTTTTTTTCTGTTGCCCTGCCACTTGCAAGACCGGGAATATTTGCTGGCCTAGCACTCGTATTAATGGAAACAATTTCTGATTTTGGAACAGTTGAATACTTTGCTCTAGAGACTCTAACCCTTGGTGTATTTAATGTTTGGTTGGGAATGAACAGTCTGTCAGGTGCAGCACAAATATCTTCAGTTTTATTTATTTTTGTTGTTGTCCTTTTAACTATTGAATATTTAGCAAGACGTAGACAAAGATATTTTGAAAAAAGTAGTGGTCAAAATATGCTTGAGTCAGAAACAATTTCATTTTCTGGAAAGTTACTTTGTTTTTTAATTTGTTTGACCCCAATTACTCTTGGATTTGTAATTCCTGTGCTCATTCTTTTAAATTTTGTTTTAAGTGGTTTTTCTATAATTAATTTTAGTGAAGTTATATTTGCTGCAACAACAAGTATATCACTTGCACTTGCAGGAGCTGCTACTGTCATGCTAGTCTCTATAATTCTAATTATTGTATCAAACTATAAATCAAATACTTTTCAAAAAGGATTAATTTTTGTAGCTTCATGTGGTTATGCTTTACCAGGTACTATACTTGCAGTTGGCATTGTTATCTTTTTTGGATGGTTAAATTCAATAACTAATATTGAAATGGGTTATGCTGCAGGTGGTTTCTTAGTATTAATTTTTGCTTACACAACTAGATTTTTAGCAGTTGGTAATGCAGCCCTGCGATCAGGAATACTTAAAGTTCATCCAAATGCGGTTGACGCTTCTCAAACAATGGGAAAAGGTTTTCTAAATACAATTCGAGTAATCGTATTACCCTTAATTTATACCAATATCCTAATAGGAGGCATCCTAGTTTTTGTTGATATTTTAAAAGAACTTCCAATCACTCTTCTGCTAAGACCTTTTAATTTTGAAACTTTAGCTACTTATGTCTACCAATATGCATCCGATGAACTTTTACAAGAATCATCATTTGCTGCTCTAATAATTATTATTGTTGGTCTTGGTCCAGTAATATTTTTAAACACAACTCTTCAAAGAGTTTCACAAAAAAAAGAAAGCAACTAATTTTTAAAAATAAAAGCTTGAGATTGATCTATCTCAATTTCGACAGCAGATGATTGTTGAGGATTAAATTCTGGAGGCATGTGACTATGAACATGAATAACCTCATTATTATCATCAAGCACTGAAAGATGAACAAAACTGAAAGAACCCATTAATTTTGAGGCCATAACAGTACCTTTTATTCCATTAACAGGTGTTGGTTGTTGTTTTAATTTTACTCCTTGTGGTCTTACATGTATTTCTACATTTGTATTTTCAAGTTCATTTGGAGCTTTAATTTTTCCTACTGGCGTATCTACAAAAGAGTTATTAACTACACCATGAAACCTATTTGTTTCTCCAAAAAATTCAGTCACATATGAATTTTTAGGATTTTTATATAATTCTGCCGGGCTACCAGATTGAATAATATATCCTGAGGTATCCATAATATTTATTTGATTAGAAATGAACATAGCTTCAAATGGATCATGAGTAACAATAATCACTGATATGTTAGATTTTTGTAATAAATGCAAAGTATCATCTCTGACCTCTTCTCTTAAATTCAAATCAAGACTCGAAAATGGCTCATCTAATAAAAGCAAATCAGGTTGAGAAATAATTGATCTTGCTAATGCTACTCTTTGTTGTTCGCCACCACTTAACTCATGGGGAAATTTATTTAGAGAGTTTGGAAGTTTTATTAAATCAATAATATCCTCAATTCTATAATTTGAATTTTTATAATTTATGGGATACTCTAAGTTCTGCTTGACTGTTAAATGTGGAAATAAAGCATAGTCTTGAAATAAAAATCCAATTTTTCTCTTTTCAGTTGGCAAATGTTTTTTTGTACTACTCACCTCTTCGCCATTTATTAAGATTTCACCAGATTGTACTTTTTCTAAACCTGCAATAAGTTTTAATAATGTTGTTTTTCCACTTCCTGAAGGACCAAGAATACAAGAAATGCTATCCTTGGTTAGATTGAACTCAATATTATTTAAGATTTTTTTATTATTAATCTCATGAGTCAGATTTTTTACTTCAACAGCTAACATAACTTTCCTAATACACTAAAAATTAAACACGAGGAAATTTATCTAAAACTTCACTTTCCCATTCTAGAAATTTTTTAGATCTATTATCTGGACTTGGGTGAGATCCCATAAATTCGGGCATTCTTCCTTCTTGATCTGCCATCATTCTTTGCCATAGTTTGGCAGGCTCCTTAATATTAAATCCCGCAAGATTCATAAATCCCATGCCTAAATAATCGGCTTCACTTTCCATTTTTCTACTGAAGGGAAGAAAGATTCCATATTTAACAACGGAGTTGTAAACATTACCACCTACATTACCTACTCTAAAAGACTTATTAAGAAGTTCTGCATACCTACTTCGTGATATCCCAATCGTTGCCATTTGTATCATTGAAGCTTGAGTTAATTTTTCCACAGTATGTCTTGCAAACGCATGAGCAATTTCATGTCCCATGACTGCTGCAATACCATCATCATTTTTACATATAGGAAGTATACCTGTATAAAAAGCAATTTTGCCCCCTGGCATACACCAAGCATTTTTATTTTCTGAATCTATAAGAGCGAACTGCCAATTAAAATTTCCAGCAGGATTTTTTTCACGCTTATTAAGATAATATGTATCAAGAGAGGTGTAAATTTCTTTTCCTATTTCTTCAATTTTTTTTGATTCATCAGTGTTATCTAAAAGAATTTTATCCTCTTTAGCTTTAGATAAAAATCTTGAATATGTTTTTTCAACCTCTTGATTGAGAGATCTTTCATTGGGATAAATTTTTGGTGTGCCAAGGATACCTCCACCCATTAAAATTATGGGAAGGTTGCTATCATATAAATTTAACTGACTTCTATTTGTTAGCGGAACTTGTGTGCAAGATGGTAAAAATACAGATCCACATAATGAGCAGCTTGCTCCAACAATAAAATTTCTTCTATTTGTTTTTGTTTCCACTAATTTATTATATACATAATTTCAATTATATGAAAATTTTTAATACAGTTAAAAAAGCAGAAATTCATGTTCATCTTGAAGCTACCATTACACCAGATCTTTGTAAAAAATTTGCTATGCGCAACAATCATGAAATACCAGAAGAAATGTTTGGATCAAAATATGCATACCAATGGGATGATTTTTATGATTTTATAAAAAAGTACGACATTGTCACTTCTGTTATTTACACACCAGAAGACTATTTTGAATTAACGTATGAGTATTTAAAAGAATGTGCCGCCAACAATGTCCTCTATGTTGAAGCGATGATTTCATCAACTCATGCCAAAGCAAAGGGAATGACATATCATTCATTTATTGAAGGAGTATACGAAGCTTCTAAAAAAGCTGAAGAGGATTTTGGTATTGTGTCTCGATATATAATGAATGGAATTAGACATCTTGGACCAGAGTCTGTTCAAAATACAGCTAAAGAAGTCCTTGATAACCCTCATCCATGTTTAGTTGGTTTTGGTTTAGCTGGTGATGAGTTACATTTTCCTCCAAATCTATTTGTAAAAACATTTGATATGCTGAAAGAGATGAATTTTCCCATTTCTGTTCATGCTGGTGAGTGGGATGGTCCAGAAAATATTCGTAATGCTATCAATTTATTACACCCGACTAGATTAGGTCACGGTGTAAGATCAATTGAGGATCCTGATCTTGTAAAAGAGATTATTGAAAAAGATATCATTCTTGAAACTTGTCCAACAAGTAATATCGCAACAAAAATTTATGAAGATTATGAAAGTCATCCAGTTAAATCGTTATTTGATCAAGGTGTTAAAGTTACAGTTAATTCAGATGACCCTCCATTTTTCAATGCCACTATTCAAGGTGAATACAAAGTTATGGAAGAATTAGGTTTGAATGAAAAAGAACTTACGTCACTAACTCATAATGCCATTAAGTATTCTTTTTGTGATGATGAAAATAAAAATAAATTATTATCTAAATTAAGCTAGATAGTTTTACTAAAGGTCTTGCTCCGTAGTGCGAAATAATTTCTGCTGCAGCAATCGATGCATAGTTTCCGCATTCTTCCATGCTCTTATCTTTTGAATAACCAAACAAAAAGCCAGCTGCAAATAAATCACCTGCACCAGTAGTATCAATAACCTTTTCTACTTTTTTTGCCGAAACTTCAGTTACTTCACTTCCCGATACAATTACTGATCCACTACTTCCTTTAGTAATAGCTGCAACAATATTTAATGATTTTGCATATTCTAAACCTTCATCAAAACTATCTGTTTCTGCCATAGCTTTGATTTCATCTTCATTGGCAAATAAAATATCAACATTCTCTGTTATTAATTCTTTAAAAGAGTCACGGTGTCTATCAACACAAAAAAGATCTGAAAGAGTAAAAGCAATTTTTTGATTATCGGCTTTACAAATATCCACCATTTTTTTCATAGCTTTTTTTGCATTTTCATTATCCCACAAATATCCTTCTAAATAAGCAATCTTATGATTTCTAATATCATCCTCTTTGATATCTTCAGGGCCAATCAATGTTCCCGCACCCAAAAAGGTACACATTGTTCTTGTTCCATCTTCTTCTACAAATATTGTACAACATCCTGTTGAAATATCAGGTGATGTAAAACCTAAAGGAAATTTTAATCCTTCACGAACCATATCTTTTTGAAGATAAATACCAATTTCATCATTTTTTATTTTTCCAATAAAGCTTCCATTGCCACCGAATGATGTAATGCCAAACATAGAATTACCAAGTGATCCGCCACCTGCCATTTCTCTGATTGAATAACTATCATGTAAATTATTTTTCAAACCTTCATCAATAAGATTCATAGAATCTCTATTTATTTCATGTTTTTCAATTTCGCTTTGATTGGATGGAATAATCGCATCAACCATTGCGTTTCCAATTCCTACTACGTCTAATTTTTCACTCATTTTTGTTTAATTATTATTGGTACAAGTTGTACTATAATCACTCCAATAAATATTGCAAGGCATCCCAGTATTTTTTGTGTGTCTAAGATTTGATTTAAAAGTATCCATCCTGCAATTGCTGCAAATACAGATTCCATCGATAATATAATTGCGGCTGGCGCAGGATTAGCTTTTTGTTGAGCTATTATTTGTAATGTATAACCAATTCCCGCAGAGAAAATTCCTGTATACAAAATTTCAAACCATTCAATTTGCATATTTGATAATTTTGGTTCTTCCCACCAGAATGCTAAAATCATAGATAATATAAAAACTATAAAGTATTGAATGCTACCAAACAAAAAAGGACTATTGAGTTCCTTCATAAAAATATCAATACAAATAATATGCAAAGCAAAAAACAAGGCTGCTATAAATAAAAGACTATCAGATTGTTGTATCTCAACTGATTGATTTGAAGATAAGAGGTAAGACCCATACAAACAGAGTAATATCGCAACCCATATAATCCAGTGAACTTGTTTTTTAATTATAAATCTTGAAATGATTCCAACAAATGGAACATAAAGTGTGCTTAGAAAAGCAGCATTTGATATTAACGATTTTTGGAGAGCATATTGTTGTAGGCCCATACCACCAAACAGAAAAATTCCTGTTGCAATACAAAGATAAATTTTTTTCCTATCATGCAAAATTTTTGAAACATTTTTTTGTTCAAGGTAAATAGCAAAGGGAATCACAGTTAAAAAAGCAAAGAAAAATCTTCCAAAACTAAAAGTAAATGGTCCAATGGCACCCATGCCTGTAGTCTGACTAACAAATGCTGTTCCCCATATAAGTGATGCAATAAGCATCATTATATTTGCTCTTGTATGACTCATAGAAAATGTATGTAAATTTATTGTTTATCTTTATTAATCCACCAAGATTCAATTACTATCCCGTAAAGTGGAATTTCATCGGGATACTCAAAAAAATCCCAATAAGCAATTCGATCTTTGTTACTATGATAGAGTGGAACAACATAGTGACCCCACAATAAAACTCTATCAAGAGCGTGAATTGCAGTAGTTAGCTCCTGTCTATTTGAGGCATTTATTAGTTTTTCAATTAATGCATCAACTGCGGGACTATCAATTCCAGGATAATTTCTACTCCCATCTTTTTTTCCTACTTCAGAGCCCCAATAAAATTGTTGTTCATTTCCAGGGCTTAGACTCACTCCCCAATATCTCTTAATCATATCAAAATCATAACTTAAAAGACGTTCTTGATATTGTGAGGAATCAACTGTTCTAACATCCATAGTAATGCCAAGTTTTTTTAAGTTACTTTGATATGCTAAAGCTATTTTTTCATCTGAAGGACTGACAATTAAAAATTCAAATTTAAATTCTTGCCCATCTTTGAATAGCTTTCCATTTTCAACTATCCATCCTTCTTTTTCTAGTATCTCTTTTGCTCTCAATAAATTTTTACGATCATTTCCACTTCCATCAGTTGTTGGGGGAGTAAATGTTTCTGTAAATACTTCTGATGGAATTTGATCTTTCCACACATCTAATAATTCTAATTCTTCTTTTGAAGGTAAACCGGAGGAAGCTAAAGGTGAATTATCAAAAAAACTATCCGTCCTTACATAGGCATTTTGATAAATTGTTTTATTAATCCACTCATGATCATAAGCATAACTGAGTGCTAGGCGCACGTTTCTATTATTAAATATGTCCCGTCTAGTATTCATGACAAGACCATTCATTCCAACTGGTCTATCATTATTCATTTCTTCAAGGATTACCTCTCCAGAATTAACTGCCTTAAAATCATATTCTGTTAACCAACGCTTAACATTGTACTCTCTTCTGAAGTCATATTCACCAACCTTAAACGCTTCAACCAAAACATTAGAGTCCTTATAATAATCATAAATAATAGCATCGAAGTTATAGAGACCTTTGTTTACTGGCAAATCTTTAGCCCAGTAATTTTCTACGCGTTTGTATTTAATTTGTCGCCCTGGATCGAGACTATCAATTTGATAGGGACCACTTCCAAGAGGAATATCTAAAAAAGTTTTTGTTACATCTAAGTTTTCATAAAACTTTTTTGGAATAATAGGCAGGAAACCTGCAATGATGAGTGGAAGTTCTTTATCTTCATTATTTTCAAAAATCATTTTAATTCCGTTGTTTCCAACCATTTCAGTTTGAACTACTTTTCCATAAGTCTTTTTCTGATTAGGTGTGCCTTTTGTTTGAAAAGTTTCTAAACTAAATAATACATCATCTCTTGTAATTGGTGATCCATCATGAAAGGTAGCATTTGGGTTCAAATAAAATGTTATAAATGATCTATCCTCAGGTAACTCAACTGTTTCGGCAATTAAACCATAAAGAGAGAATGCTTCATCCCAAACTCTTCTCATTAGTGTGTCATTAACATACCCTAGTCCTGCCGCTTTTGACCCTTTGAAAGCTACTCTATTAAGATTATCAAAAGATCCATATGATCCAAATTTAACTGTGCCACCTTTTGGTGCATCAGGATTTACATAATCCAAATTTTCAAAATCACTGGCATACTTTGGTGTGCCATGCATTGAAATACCATGTACTTGTTCAGCAAATGATATTTTGATGGGTAAGGAAAGTAAGACTATACTTATTATTAAGAGTAGTAATTTTTTCATAGATTTACCCTAGCAATTTATATGGATTTGATAAAGATGTTCTTATCATAGCTACAATTTTAAATTTATTAATATATATTTAAATTATGAAAATTTTAGGATCTGAAATTACACCTTATAAAACCTACCTAAATAGACGCAAGTTTATTGAAGGATCATTTGCTAGTGCTCTACTAGCAACAGTATCAAGTTCGGTTTTAGCAAACCATAATACTGATCCTTCAACTTATAATCAATTTATGAATGAGAATGATAAAGTTAATTCTTATGAAGAAATTACAACGTATAATAATTTCTATGAATTTGGTACTCACAAAAAACATCCGCATTTAAATTCTGGTGATTTTAAACCAAAGCCTTGGTCAGTAAAAATAGATGGTCTTGTAAAAAAACCTATGACAATTGACTTAGAAAAAATTTTATCAAAAGTTACAATTGAAGATAGAGTTTATAGACTGAGGTGTGTTGAAGCTTGGTCCATGGTTATTCCTTGGCAAGGATTTCAATTATCTGAGCTTATCAAAATGGCTGAACCTTTAAGTTCAGCAAAGTACATCCAATTCGTCACTGTCTTTAGACCAGAAGAAATGCCAGGACAAAAGAAACGAACAATAAATTGGCCTTATAGAGAAGGACTTAGAATGGATGAAGCAATGAATCCATTAACAATTTTAGCAACTGGTTTATATGGCCATGAAATGCCAAATCAAAATGGTGCCCCAATGAGACTTGTAGTTCCTTGGAAATATGGATTTAAATCAATTAAATCAATTGTTGAAATAAGATTTTTAGACCAACAACCTGAAACATCTTGGGAAACCTTAGCTCCTTGGGAATATGGTTTTTATGCGAACGTTAATCCTACTGTTAACCATCCAAGATGGAGTCAAGGAACAGAGAGACGAATTGGAGAGTTTAAAAGAAGAGAAACACTAATGTTTAATGGTTATGAAAAAGAAGTTGCACATCTCTATAAAGACTTAGATTTAACTAAATTTTATTAATGAATGTTTTCAACAAAAAATTTTAACAAAAGTAAACCAATCTTATTTATATTAATTTTATTTCCAAGTTTGCTATGGGCATATCAATTTGTTATTGGCAATCTTGGTGTTAATCCAATTGAAAAATTAATGGATGAGTTGGGTCTTATGGCTCTTAGATTAATAATAGTAACGCTTATGATTACTACTTTATCAAATATTAAGGCAATAAAATCGATAGTTATTTTAAGAAGAATGATTGGTCTTTTTGCTTTCTATTATGTTTGTTTACATTTCTCTACGTATATTGTTTTAGATCATTTTTTAGATATGCAATTCATTATCCAAGATATTATTAAAAGACCTTTTATTACTTTTGGATTTATTAGTTTTCTATTCTTGATTCCACTAGCAAGCACATCAACAAATAAAATGATTAAAAAACTGGGTTTTAAATTATGGAAGAAAATTCATTATTTAATTTATCCAGTTGCTATTTTAGCCAGTTTACATTTTTATGTTTTAGTGCGTGCAGATAAAACAGAACCAGTTATTTATATGGGAATAATTTTGCTGTTGTTACTTCACAGAATATTTAAAAAACTTACTCGCCCTCTGTTGGCTCGGTAACAGGATTCATTTCCATTCCAGCTGGTGTAATATTTCGAGGCAAAGGATTGTACAAAGATTCTAAATCTCGAGGTTTCGTTCTTTGTGTCATTCTATACAAACCAAAAAGACCAAGTAGTCCGTGTATTAAAAACAAATAAATATAAAATCCAGCTGCTCCTATAATTTCCATAAAACCTGAAACAAGTAATGGGCCCATAATTGATCCAATTCCTATAAGTATTCCAAAAGTAGCACTCGCTGATACTATTTCATTTGGTTGAAGAAAATCATTTGTGTGCGCTACGGCTAAAGAATACATTGGCAAACAAGCTATGGAGAAAAAGAAGGTAATAATGAAAAATAAAGTAAGTGGTATAAAGTTTACAAAAACAAAGAATAAACTTAAACCAGATGCCATAAAGGAAACACCAATTAAGATAATACGCCTATCTAATCTATCTGATAAATAACCAATCGGCCATTGAGACAACGCTCCAGCAGAAGTTATGATTGTCATGTACAAGGATATTTCAAACAAACTAAGATTAATAGAAGAAGCGTAGATTGCACCATAACCAAACACTGCGCTGTGAGATAATCCAGTTGCTAAAGCACCAACAAAGCCTAAAGGAGAAACGTTATAAAACTCTTTTAAAGAAAAATATTTTGGACTCTCTGTATTTGGTTGATCTGTTCTAGATAATAAAATTGGTAGTAACGCAAATGATAATAAAATTGATACCAAAATAAATAAATCAACTTTAGCTGGATCACTTAAGTTTAATAAAAACTGACCAGCTCCAACAAATACAAACGTAAAAATCATATATATAGAAAGTAATTGACCACGAGTTTCGTTAGTTGATTTTTCATTTAACCAACTTTCCATTATTACATATATACCGGCAAGACTCATACCTGTTAAAATACGAATAAACATCCATGAATAGGGATGAACAAATACTGAGTGTAATAATATAGCAATGGAAGCAAGAGATGCCAAAGCAGCAAACACTCTTATATGTCCAACTCTTCTTAATAATGTTGGAATAGTTAAAGCACCTGTTAAGTAACCAACATAATATCCTGCTATGATTAGCCCAGAAGATACAAAACTAAAACCCTCAAGAACCGAACGCACTCCAATTAATGTTCCTTGTAACCCGTGACCAAGACTAATCAAAGCGAACCCAAAAAAAAGGGCCCAAGTGTTTTGTAGTACCTTAAACATTTTGTAAATTTTACTGAAAAATATTAGTATTCTTCTTCGCCGTCATCTTTAGGCTTAATACCTTCGGCCACTGGATCTATTTCTGTTTCGTCTTCTAATAAAACTGTATCATCCTCAAGATTATCTTCATCATTATCTACATCTAAACTATCAATATTAAGATCATCATCTTTTTCTTTTGGTTTTGAAGGAATAGGATTTGTTAAAGGTGCTGCGTTTGTACTTCCTGGTTTTCTTCCTCGTCTTGGTCTTGTTAATGTAGTAACTTCAATTAATTTACCACACTCAGGACATTCAAGCTCAGTTCTTCCCAAATCATAGTATTGCTTACTGCACATTGGACAAATTCTCTTTGAACCCCAGGATTCTTTATACATTTTTACTCTTCTTTTCTTATAAATATTTTACCACAATAACCACACACAATTTTGTTCTCATTATTGAAGGTATAATAAACTGCGGGATGTCCTAAACCATCTTCACCCCCATCGCAAGAGATAGTTTCAGTTTTAGGATCAACCTCAACAATATAATCTGCCATAAAACTCATATAAAATTTTAACCCAAAATGTCTATATTTTTTAACTAAAGAATTTGAAAATAAACCACTGAAATACCACTCACTATTAAAATAGAAGGTATTATTCGAGATTTCGCATTCTTCTCAAACAAGAAAACCATTCCAATTATTGCAGCAAAAACAATACTGATTTCTCTGATACTTGAGACATATGCTATTTCTATAAACTGCATACTCCAAACAACAATCGCATAACTGCTTGTTGCAAATATACCTGCTGTTATACCAGAGCTATAACTATACGTTTCTGTTTTTCGCAATCCATTCTTAGAAATTAAACCTATAACTAATAAAGGAATACCATTTAGAGTGAAGAGCCAATAAATATATGAAAAACCGTTTTCCGAAAGCCTAACCCCAACTCCGTCAACTAAAGTATATGCAGTAATTAAAATAGCAGTTGAAATCGCAAGTGAAAAACCTCTAAAGTTAAAAGATAAATTTTTCGAATACGATATTAAAAATAAACCAATACAAACAATCAATATTCCAACAAAGCCAGCAACACTAATATTAGAACTTAAAAACAAAATACTAATGATAGCAACAAATAAACATGAACTTCCTCTAGAGATTGGATAGATGTAGGATAGATCCCCATATCTGTAAGAGTAGATAACATTTAGTCTGTAAAAGACATGAATAATTACAGTTGCAATTAAAAAGTACCAGACTTCTATTTTAGGAAAAGGAACGGTAAATGTTAATGGTAAAAAAATAACTACTTCTAAGATAGAAGTAATTCCCATTAGTGATAAGGGGTTTTTACTTGATTTAATTATGGCACTCCAAATAGCGTGACACAGTGCAGATAAAATAATTAAAAGAAAAATAAAATTGATAGACAAAAGACTATCTTACTTCATTCCTGTTAAAGTAATTCCTTCAATAAATCTTTTTTGCGCAATTATAAAAGCAACAATGAGAGGCACTGTAACTGTAACAATTGAAGCCATCATTGGACCAAATTCATCACTATCAATTCCTCCTCTAAATTCTCTGATACCAAGAGGTGGTGTAAAGAGATCTCTATTTCCTGTTATTACCATACGAGGCCAGAAATAATCATTCCAGTGTGCAACTACGGAGAATATTGCAAAGGCAAGCAACGCTGGTATCGCAGTTGGAAGCATTACTTTCCAGACGATAGCATACTCTCCCATTCCATCCATTCTGGCGGCATCAATTAATTCATCTGGGACTGTCATAAAAAATTGCCGCATTAAAAAGATTCCAAATACCGATATTGTCCAGGGGAGTATTAAGGCAGAATAGGTATCGACCAAACCTGCCTGAGCAAGCATGACATAAAGCGGAAGTGCAATACCATGCACTGGAATGAGTAAACAAAATAGAACCATCGAGAAAACAAATTCTCGTCCATAAAATCTAAGTTTGGCCAGTGCGTAAGCACACGGTAAGGCGACAAGAACCTGAATAATAAAAATTGATAAAGTAACGATAACACCATTCATCAAGTATCTTGGAATAGGAGCCTTTTCGAAAGCAAACCAATAGTTGTATTTATATGGTTTCATTGTGCATTCTTCTTCTGAGTATCCAGTTTTTACACATACGGGAAATGTTTGAGTTTCTTGTGCACCAATTAAACCTCCAGAAATAGATTGAATTTCTTGTTGAGATTTTAATGACATTGAAACCATCATATAAAAAGGCAACAACACAACAATTGCACCAACAATTAATATTGCATGTTTCCAACCTTCTCCAATATACTGTTTAGCTTCCATTAATAATGAACCCTTTTCTCAATGATATATCTTTGGAAGAAAGTTAATATCAATATAAAGCCAATGAATACAACTGTGATAGCCGCACCAATACTTGTTAAATTTTGTTGAATAGCTTTTTCAAAAATTGCATACATCATAACGTAGGTTGTTTTAGATGGACCACCTTTTGTGAGTATTTCAATTGTATCAAAAACTTGAAAGGTTCTAATAGTAGTTATGGTTACAACAAATAAAGTTGTTGGACCAAGCATTGGCCATGTTACAAGTTTAAATTGTTCCCATGTTGATTTAGCCCCATCCATTTCTGCAGCTTGGTATAACTCTCTTGGTATACCTGTTAATCCAGCTAAATATAAAACCATATTGAAACCAAAGGCTTGCCATATTCCAATAAAACACACAGTCCAAATGGCAGTATTTTTTTGTTTTAACCAATAAGGAAAGTCCATGTTATTTGCACACGCCACTGCATACCAACTTTGTTCTGAATCTACCCACGGCAACCAATGAAAACCAAAAATAAATTCTCTTGCACCACCACAACCATTAGCTAAAAAACTATTTACTATTCCAAGAGTTGGGTGAAGAGTGAATTCCCAAGCAATAGCCATTGCCAGAAGTGTCGCCATAACAGGAAGAAAGAAAATAGTTTTATATATGTCAGCACCAAATCGAAGAGAATTCAAGAGCATCGCTGCACATAAACCAAGTATAACTGAAATAGGCACCACAACAATTACATACGTGGCTGTCGCCCAAATCATTTTCACATAAGTTTTTCGGTTAAACATTTTGTCATAGTTCTCTAACCCAATCCATTCGAATGTTTTGTTACCTAGATTATAATCAGTAAAGGAAATTCCACCTGCAAGAAAAAGAGGAAAGATTAAAATAATTATCATGAGTATTATTGCAGGGGCAATAAACCATAGATGCGCTTTTGAATTATGCATTAGTAAATGTTATCCTTATCCCATTGCATTATTAAAATGAATCCTCATCCCTGTTTGATTAAATAACAATGCTTTATTTGAATCTCTCTTGATATTTACACTTGAACCATTTGTAATTTGATGTGTAAATTGAGGTAAGCCTCTTACAATTATTTTTTTTGAGTTGTCTTCTATATTAACATGGAAGTATATATCTGATCCTAAATTTTCTCTGTAAGCAACAGTGCCACTAAATGTGTTTTCATCTTTATCATTAGTAATTTCTAAATGTTCTGGTCGAATTCCTATGTGTAAATCTGAATTACTTTCAGAACTTTTTCTTTTCAGGTTAACATTTAAAAAATTAACAGTTCCACTAGAATCTGAAGATCCATTAAAAATATTTATTTTAGGACTACCAACAAATTGCGCAACACTTAATGATGAAGGATTATCATAAACTTCTTGAGGTGTATCTAGTTGTAATAAATTTCCATCAATCATTACCGCCATACGAGAAGACATTGTCAATGCTTCTGCTTGATCATGCGTTACATAAACAAATGTTGTTTTAAGTGAATTGTGAAGTTCTGATAATTCAGATCGCATATGCACTCTTAGAGCGGCATCTAAATTTGATAGCGGTTCATCCATTAAGAATGCAACAGGTTCTCTTACCATTGCGCGACCAAGAGCTACTCTTTGTCTTTGGCCTCCTGATAATTGTCCTGGTTTTCTATCCAGTAGTTCAGAAATCTGAAGTGTTTCAGATGTTTTATTAACTAATTGATTGATAGACTCAGTTTTATTTTTTTTGTTTGGAGAAAAATTCCCTATTAAAGGAAGGCGTTCAAAAGCATTATAATCTCTCAGTCTTAGAGGTGTTTCTAAATTTCTTCGTACCGTTAAATGTGGATATAAAGCGTATGATTGAAATACCATTGCAAGATCTCGCTCGCTGGCTCTAATTTTATTTACATTCTTATTATCAATTAATACATCGCCTGAAGTTTGTTGTTCTAATCCTGCAATGATTCGAAGTAACGTAGATTTACCACAACCAGATGGACCAACTAATGTTAAAAATTCGCCATCTTGTATATCAACATTTAAATTGTTTAATACTTGCGTAGATCCAAATGACTTTGAAATATTTTTAAGTGATATTGTGCCCACTTAATCTCCCCCCTTATAATTATATTTAATCTACAAAATTTTATTAAATTTGAGAATATTATAAATCTAATTATTTCAGTTTTATTTCAATTTTATTAACAAATATTCAAATTATGATTGAGTTTAACTAGCAGATAACTATAAATTCTTATTTTTAATGATATATTAGTTGAATTCGTGTCTGATAATTTAGAAATTAATAAAAGAGAATATCCAAGCTCTTTCTCAAAAACTGCTATTGTTATATGTCTTGATGGTAGTCAAAAAGAGTATCTCGACGAAGCATCAAAATCAAATCTTACGCCAAATCTTGACAAACTAATTGCAAGTGGTGAAAACCTACTTGTTCACAGCGCTATTCCAAGTTTTACAAATCCTAATAATATTTCCATTGTAACTGGGCAGCCAAGTTCTGTTCACGGTATATGCGGAAACTTTTTTTATACACCCGAGACTGGTGAAGAAGTAATGATGAATGACCCAAAATATATGCGAGCACCAACTATTTTTGAAAAATTTTACAATTCTGGTTCTAAAATTGCTCTTGTTACTGCAAAAGATAAGCTGAGAACACTTTTAGGAAACGGATTAAGTTTTGATGATGAGAGAGCTATTTGTTTTTCTGCTGAAAAATCTGATCAAGCAACAAAAGATCTCAATGGTATAGATAATGTAAACGATTGGTTGGGAATGCCAGTGCCAGAAGTATACTCTGAAGGACTTTCTGAATTTGTAATGGCCGCAGGTGTAAAGCTTCTTGAAGAGTTCAAACCAAATATCATGTATTTATCGACAACAGATTATATTCAGCACAAATATGCACCAGGAAATGAAACAGCAAATAAATTTTATGCAATGTTTGATAAATATATTGGTCTTTTAAATAAGGAGAATGTTTCTATAATCATTACAGCAGATCACGGTATGAAACCAAAATCAAAAGAAGACGGTTCACCTAATGCAATATTTTTACAAGATTATTTAGATAATAAATTTGAACCAAACATGGCTAAAGTTATTCTACCAATTACAGATCCATATGTCGTGCATCATGGTTCACTTGGTTCTTTTGCAACAATTTATTTAGAAGACAAAAGTAAGGTAGATTCAGTTGTAAATGCTATCAAAGAAATAAAAGATATAGAAGTTGTTTTAACAAAAGACGAAGGATGCTCTACTTATAACTTACCCCCTGATAGAATGGGAGACATAATATGTATGTCTTCAGAATTTATGACCATTGGTTCATCGGAAGATAAACACAATCTTTCTGGATTAAATGAACCTTTACGTTCTCATGGTGGACTTCATGAAAGAGAAGTGCCATTCATATCAAATTTAAAATTACAAAACATAGATACTAGCAAACAATTATATAACTATGATGCATTTTACTATGCAATTAACGGAGCCCTATGATGCACAAAAAAATGATTAATGAAGCAATGCGTATAGCTGGAGAAAAAGTTACTTCAGATAAAACAATAAATGTTGAGTACCCTTTTACAGGTGAAGTAATCGGCACGGTCCCTGCCGGTACTGCTGAGCATGCAAGAAAGGCTCTAGATATTGCTGCAAATTACCAACCTAAACTTACAAGATATGAGAGACAAAAAATTCTTCAAACTGCTGCAGAAGTACTTGTTAAAAGAAAAGAAGAAATTTCTGATATTATTACTTTAGAACTTGGTATCTCAAAACAAGATTCTTTATACGAAGTAGGAAGAGCTTTCGATGTATTTTCATTAACGGCTCAACTTTGTATTCTAGATGATGGAGAAATATTTTCTTGTGATTTAACTCCACATGGAAAAGCAAGAAAAATATTTACTATAAGAGAACCATTAACAGCTATTTCAGCAATCACTCCATTTAATCATCCTTTGAATATGGTAGCACATAAAATTGCTCCATCAATTGCAACAAACAATTGTACTGTTTGTAAGCAGACAGAATTAACACCTTTAACAGCAATGGTACTCGCTGATGTTTTATACGAAGCTGGTTTACCACCAGAAATGTTTTCAGTTGTTACCGGGTGGCCGCAAGATATTGGCTCTGAAATGATTAAGAACCCAAATATCGATCTTATTACTTTTACAGGAAGTGTAGGTGTAGGAAAATTAATTGCCGAACAAGCTGGATATAAAAGAACTGTTCTAGAACTTGGTGGAAACGATCCATTAATTGTATTAAATGATTTAGACGTCGATGACCTTAAAAAAGCTGTTGAGCTAGCTGTTACTGGCGCAACAAAAAATTCAGGACAGCGCTGTACTGCAGTTAAAAGAATTTTAGTTCAAGAATCAATTGCTGATCAATTTGTTGAAATGACTCTTGAAAGAGCAAAAAAAATTAAATTTGGTGACCCAATGAATATGGAAACAGATTTAGGAACAGTTGTTAATGTTCAAGCTGCAGAACTATTTGATAAAAGAGTTTCAATGGCGGAAGAAGACGGTGCTAAAATTTTATATCACCCTGGAAGAAACGGTGCGTTGTTGCCTCCAATAGTAGTAGACAATGTTGATCCTAAAAGTGAATTAGTTTTAGAAGAAACATTTGGTCCAGTTATTCCAATCATCCGTGTACCAAATGATGATGATGCCGTGATGAATATTTCTAATTCTACAGCATTTGGATTATCATCAGGTGTATGTACAAACAACTTCATGCGAGCAAAAAAATATATTCAAGGTTTAAATGTTGGCACTGTAAATATTTGGGAGGTGCCAGGCTACAGAATTGAAATGTCTCCTTTTGGAGGAATTAAAGACTCAGGTCTTGGTTATAAAGAGGGTGTAATTGAAGCGATGAAAAGCTTTACCAACGTTAAAACATTTTCTTTACCTTGGTAAAAAAAACCTAGATTTTCAACAATATCTTAAGAGCTGTGGAAAAATACTATTATTTTTTCGGAATAATTACGTAATAAAATTGTAACCTCATTATTCTACATGGTAGGTTAATTTATATTTTATTAAAATCGGAGGATTAAATGAAAAAATTAATTACAGGATTAGCTGCTGTATTAGCTTTTGGTTTTTATGGTTCAGTTAATTCAGCTAAATCTATTGAGATAGAAGTAGCTTATCCTTATTCAGGATTATTCGATGTAACGTTTCAAGCTATTATGCCAGAGTTTGAAAAAGCACATCCAGATATTCAAGTAAAGTTCAGAGCAACTTATGAAAACTATGAGGATGCTACTGCAACAATTTTCAGAGAATCAACTTCAGGTAATTTACCAGATGTAACAATGCAAGGTCTTAATAGACAAGCGCCATTGGTTGATAAAGAAATTGCAAAATCACTTGAACCTTTTATTGCAGGAGAAGCTGATTTTGAAAAAGATGGTTATCACTCTGCAATGTTAAGCCTATCTACCTTTGGTGGTGAAGTTTATGGTTTACCATTTTCTGTATCAACTCCAGTTGGATACTACAACATGGATTTATTAGCTGAAGCAGGTATAGATAGCATCCCAACCAACTGGGATGAAGTTATTGCAGCTTGTAATAAATTAGAGGCAGCTGGAAAAGGAACTTTATATTTTGGTTGGAACATTACAGGTAACTGGTTCCACCAAGCTTTAATGCATACTCAAAATGTACCAATGGTAAAAGATGGAACTGTCAACATGGGTGGAGATGCAGGTCTGGCTACTTTAGAACAAATGAAAGAAATCATGAGTGGTTGTAATATGCCAAACTATTCAATTGCTGATGGTCAAGCTGCTTTTAATGCAGGTACTATCGGTATGATGTTCTGGTCAACTTCTAGCTTAGGTTCAGTTAATGCTGCAAAAGCAGATTTTGTTCTTAAAACAGCACCATTTCCTGGAATGGCAGGTGTGAATAATGGAACACCAGCAAGACTACCAGCAGGTGGTAATGCTGCGATGTTGGTTTCTACTTCTGATGACCCAGCAAGAGTGGATGCGGCTTGGACTTTCTTAAAGTTCATTACTTCTGGTATAGGTGCAGCACTTGTTGCTGAAACTACTGGATACGTTCCACCAAATAAAGCAGCGAATGAATTATTAGGTGATTTCTATAGTGAAAACCCTAATAAACTTACTGCTGTTGAACAACTTCCATTATTAGCCGATTGGTTTGCATATCCTGGTGAAAACGGATTAGCAGTAACTCAGGTAATCTATGATTATACTGAAGAAATTGCTACAGGTGATGCTGACGACATGGGTGATCTTCAAGAAGAGATGATGGAAGAAATAAACGATCTTCTATAAAGATTACTTTATTGTTAACTTTTTATTACAGCGGCTTTATAAAAGCCGCTGTTTTATTTTAAGATATTTGGGAGAATAAGTCATGCCTCTTACAACTACTACCATAGGTGCATATCCAAAACCAAAACAGACACCAATTCAAGATTGGTTTTTAGGTACCAAATCAGAAGAAGAGAGAAAAGCTTCAAAAGGACTTTTATCTAATTGGTCTCCAGGCGCTTATGAAAAGGCATTAGAGTCAGCAGGTGAAGAAGCAGAAAAATTATTTTTAGAAGCAATTAAAGAAGTTATTATTGATCAGGTAAATGCGGGAATTGATGTTCCAACTGATGGAGAAGTAAGACGTGAAAGTTATGTTTTATACCAATGTCGTTTTTTAAATGGTGTAAGTTTTAAAGAGGTAACTCATAAATCTGTACGACAAGGAGCCTTTGAAGCTGATCTTCCAACGATAGTAGCTCCAATTTCAAGTAAAGAAATTCGAATGCATATAGATTGGAAAAGTGCTCAGCAATTTACAAAAAATCCAGTTAAAATAACTCTCCCCGGACCGATGACAATAACAGATTCTATTGCTAATAATTATTATGATGACATGAAAAAACTTGGTTTTGATTTAGCTTTGGCTCTAAACAAAGAGGTAAAAGCTCTAGCAGATGCTGGTTGTCAATATATCCAAATTGATGAACCAGTTTTTGCAAGAAAACCCGATGAGGCCAATGCTTATGGCATGGAAAACTTGGAAAGAATGATGCATGGTATTCCAAAAGAAGTTCAACGAGTTTGTCATATCTGTTGTGGTTATCCAAATTCCTTAGATTCTCATGGATACAAGAAAGCAGAATTAGATGCTTATGATAGAATTGCTACTTTAGTAGATGACTCTACAATTGACGAAGTATCCTTAGAAGACTCCCACAGACATAATGACTTAAATCTTTTAGAAAAATTTACAAAAACAAAAGTTATTTTTGGATTTATTGACATTGCTAAAAGCAGAATGGAGACAGTAGAAGAAGTTAGAGTTCGTATGAAAGATTCTTTAGAGCATATTGATGAAAATCGTTTAATTGCTGCTCCTGATTGTGGATTAGGTTTTTTTACAAGAGAACAAGCAATTGAGAAAATGACAATTTTAACTAAAGCGGCAAAATCAATTTAATGTAATGTGGAATTATTTTAACCCTGTTGAAATTATCTTTGGAGAAAATAGATTTAAAGAAGTACATGATGCTCTTAAAAATAAGAACTACATCATTATCACTCATCCAGAAGAAATTTTTAAAAAATATAGCGATGAATTAAAATCTTCTTCAAATCCACCCTTATCCATTATGACGGATGTTCAACCTAATCCAGATTATAAGGATATTTTAGAGCTACAAAAAAAATTTTCTTTAATCAATGAATCGGTAGATTATATTTTAGCTATAGGTGGTGGCTCTGTTACAGACACAGCTAAAGCAATTGCTGCATTTAAAGATAAACAAGAATACCTAACAGATTTCGTTCGCAATAAGAAAAGTCCAAGAGTCGAAAATTCAATCAAGATTATTGCAATACCTACAACTTCAGGAACATCAAGTGAGCTTACGTGTTGGGCCACAATTTGGGATAAAGAAAAAAACAATAAATTATCTTTGGCTCATAAATCTCTTTATGCAGAAAAAGCAATTATTGATCCATCTATTATGGTTGATAAGCCTTTAGGCTTGACCATTTCAACTGGTTTAGATGCTCTCTCCCATTCAATGGAAAGTATTTGGAATATTAATGCGAACCCAATTTCTGCTTCTCATGCAATACAAGCATCAAAATTAGTATTAGAAAATTTACCACTTCTCACTAAAGATTTAAGAAATGTTGTATTACGCTCAAACATTGCATTGGCATGCGTTCATGCTGGCTTAGCGTTTTCCAATACGAAAACTGCTATTGCGCACAATCTATCATACCCTGTGACACTCAATTACGGTATTCAGCATGGTATTGCTTGTTCATTTACTTTACCGATGATTACTAAAAGTATGGTTGGAATTGATAGTGTAGCTGAAGAAAGACTAAAATTAATTTTTAACGATAACCTAGAGAATGCCGCAAATCATCTGAGTGAATTTATGCGTTCTTTAGAGGTTCCTCTTAACTTAAATGAAATAAAAGTTCCTGTTCAAGAATGGAATAATATAGTAGATGATGCGTTTTTAGGGGAACGAGGTAAAAACTTTATTGGCAATAAAGAAGCCTTCATCTCTTCTGCTAAATCAATGGGACTTTATTAGTAATGAAAAAAAATTTCAGGTTTTATGATAACAGACAAAAATATTTATTATTTGTCACAACAACAAATGAAAAAAATCAAATTGCCGATGCGATACGTCCTCACGTAAATAAAATTAAACCTCAAAAACCTGGTTTAAAAATATTTGATGCTGGTATGGGGGATGGTTCTTTACTTATGAATGTAATGCGTCAGTGCCACGAAGCTAGGCCTAACGTACCTCTATTAGTTTGCACAAAAGAAATAAGCATAGAAGATGTAAGATTAGGTTTAGAAAAATTACCCGATAGGTTTGTTGAGCATAAGAATACTGTTTTTGTCATTTCAAATCTACACTACGCGGAAGCCGCAAACCTAAAATCAAAAAATGAAGTTAAACAGAAAAAAATTAATTGGAATATTATTAAATTAAAAGGTGACACTTCTCTTGAATTTGCTCAACAATTAAGAAAACAAAATGAATTTTTAGAAAAAAAATGGAATATAGAAATTAATAAAAAATCAGGTAACCATACTTATAAAGAGCCTTCAGTCATGGTTATCTACCGCGAAGATCAAGAATTTAATGTTAATGAATTAATCCCTACCAAAAAAAGATCAGATAATAAATTTGATCTTATTATTGCTTCACAGCCTTATCGGTCAAGAATTTCAGCAGAAAAGAAATCAAAATATGTCATTGAACCAATGATTAGAGCCTTAAAATCAAAAGGGAAATTATTAACTATTCATGCTTCAGGAAAAGATCCTGCTAATGAAATAATTCGAAAAATTTGGCCAAAAGAGGACCCTTTTCCTTCTCTTGGAAATAGTATCGTTTCTTATCTTAAGAAAAATTTAGATAAAGAGTTATTAAGCAGTTTATCTTTTGGAGAAAAAAGAATTATTAAATGTAAACTGAGAGCTCTTCCAACAGAAATCACTGGAGGTATAGCGACATCATTAGTTTTCTCTGCTTGGAATGCCTCCATATATGTCAACCAAATGGATGACGAAAAAGTAATGAAGGTAGAAAAAACAAAAAATTACGAAAAAGTAGTCCAAAACATTGTTGCTAAAAATAAAGGTCTTTATTTTAACAATGAAATATTTGTAATCGAAAAAAAATAATCTTTTATTTAAACCAATTAACTTCTGTTTTTAAAAAATCCTCTGTATGAATAATTAAGGCGTCAGATCGAATTATTGCAACATTATAATTTGTATCTGTATTAGCTGTTCCTAAACGATATTCATTTGAAAAGTTAGGTATTAGAGGAGACCAAGTACTTCTTGGTGAAGAAAAAGTAATACCACAATAAGAGCCAGAACTTGTAATGTGTTGATGACCAAAAAAAATATGTTTTATTATCTTATTATTTTTCGTTAAAATTTTTTGAAACTCTTTTTTTTGTTGTAATCCTATTCCATCACTTTCCTCTTTTACTAATGCCAGTGGATTATGATGCATAAAGATATACGTATCTGTATTAGTCTTACTTAAAATATTATTTAACCATTCTTGCCTCTCTTCACAGTAATGTCCTTGGTGAGTATTAATTAGATTAGTATCTATAAAAATTAAACGTTTATTATCTATATCCTTAAAGTATTGAATAAATCCATTTGGATCGGTTTCAATATTAGGAAAGTTTATTTTAAACTCATCTCTGTTATCATGATTACCTATAATTAATTGAGGATTTAAATTCTTTGGCAGACCTGCTTCATCAATGATTTTTATAAATAACTGATAAGAATCTTTATCACCTAAGTCTGTAATATCACCAGTGATGGCAAATAAATCTGCATCACCATGATTATTTTTTATATGACTTAATGCTTTTTTAAATTTACTGACAGGATCTATGCCATGAATCTTATCTATATAAATATGAGGGTCTGAAAGATGAATAATTTTCATTATTTTATATAAATTTATAATTAGACCGCAGTTTTAAAATAAATATACTTATTAAATTCCTCTTTTAAGTCGATGCTAACTCTTGCATGTACTTTACCTTGTTTTCCTTGAAATGATTGTTTTTCTGAAACTGGAAACACCCCTTCATGCCAAATGTTTGGATGAATATACAAACCTTTTGATCCATCACAATAAAATGCTTTGAAATGTTCTGGTTCGATGTCGTCTGTTGGTAAAGCTAAAGGACAAATAAATGGTTTATTTTCTGCAGGAAAAAAAAGCTGACCTCCATCAGGATGATAATTTGCATGCCATAGAAATATTTTTGTTGGATCTGAATATTTATCTTTTTGCAATTCTTGATCGGGGTTATTGGCATAACCCAGTATATATTTTCCATCTACTTCATAATCGCTCTTATGTTGGACAGCATTATTTTGTCCATAAAGCACGTCACCTTGCCACCAGGTATCAAAAGAACCTTCGGTAGTTCCACCTTCATTTCCTGTTCCCTCTTCTATGTCGCGCCATCCTTGTTTTGGCCAAGTAACAATTTCAATATCACTATTTTCAAAACTATCGATTAAATACCCATATCCTTTAAGATTTTCATTTGTTGCTTTAACTAAAGGTATTTCAATTTCTTTTGTCATAGTTTTGTTAGTTTAATGTTAGTCCCAATTCAGTAACAACTTCTTTTACTGCCTTTATAGTATCCATCATGTCTTGTTCATCTAAATTACCAATACACCCAATTCTAAAAGTTTCTGCCACGGTTAGTTTTCCAGGATAAATTAAAAAATCTTTTTCACTAAGAGCATTATAAAACTTCTCAAAATTAAATTTAGGATCATTAGGTTGTTTAAAAGTAATAATAATTGGTGCTTGCAAATTATCAGGAAGTAATTGCTCAAATCCCAACTCTTTCATTCCATTACAAATAATTTCACAATTTTTTTTATATCTTTTACCTCTTCCCTCTACACCGCCTTGTTTTTTATGTTCCTCAATAGCTTGGTTGAATGCAGCCAATACGTGTGTAGGAGGTGTAAATCGCCATTGTTTATTTTTTTCCATTGCTTGCCATTGATCATACAGGTCTAGACTTAGTGAGTGACTATTGCCTTTTGCATTTTGAATAACATCATTTTTAACAAGAATGAAACCAACACCTGGCACACCTTCTAAGCATTTGTTTGATGAAGCGGCTACAGCATCAAAAGTAATTGTTTTAGAACTTAAGGGTAATGCACCAAAGGCACTCATTGCATCGATGAATAAAGATAAGTTTTTCCCTTCAACTAATTTTGCAATCTCTTCAATAGGATTTAAAATACCCGATGTTGTTTCACAATATACAGCAAAGACGTGTGTTAAGTTGTTGCTATCAATTAACTCTTCAATTTTATTGATGTCATGTACTTCATGTTCAGCAACTTCATATTCAATAAAATCTCTCCCTAAATAAGTGCACATTTTTTTCATTCTTTGTCCGTAAGCACCATTGATCAGAATCAGAATTTTAGAATCTTTTTGAGTAAGAGAGCTCACCATCGACTCTACAGCAAAAGTTCCACTTCCCTGCATTGGAACACATTGATATTTATCTTCACCGTCTATTAATTTAACAAGGGAATCTCTAATTGATGCATTGAGATCAATAAATTTTGTATCCCTTGAACCCCAATCATGAAGCATAGCCTCTTTTGTTGACATCGATGTCGTGAGAGGACCAGGGGTTAATAATTTTTTATCCATTAAATATTTACTTAATAAATATTATTATAAATTTGATCAATCTTATTAAAGTTGGAATTGAATTTATTTTCTAATAAGTTAATTATAAATGAGAATGGAAGAAAATATCGTAGATTATCTCTTAGATCTTTTGAAAACAAAAGGTGCTGATATTCAATATGGTAATGAGGATGTGACCCAGCTTGAGCATGCACTCCAATGCGCTGAACTTGCTGAAAAACATAAATTACCAGGACCAACAATTGCTGCAGCATTACTGCATGATGTTGGCCACCTTATCTATGAGGACGGCGATCCCATTCATGAAGGCAAAGATGGTCATCATGAAAACTTAGGTGCTGATTTTTTAAAAAAATATTTTGGTGAAGATGTTATTTTACCAATTAGAGCACATGTTGATTCAAAAAGATATTTATCAAGTGTTGAAGAGGGTTATTATGATAGCCTATCAGAAGCATCGAAACTTTCGTTAAAAGTTCAAGGTGGTCCTTTCACAAAAGAAGAAGCAGATGCGTTTATCGGCAAACCTTTTATGGATGAGGCAGTAGAACTTAGAAGATTTGATGATTTAGCAAAAATTCTAGATAAAAAAACTCCCGATGTTGAACATTTCCGTCCCTATTTAGAAGAAGCAAGACAGTCTTTTTTAGCTAAACAAGCGTAAATGCAATTTAGCAATTATGATTTTATTGACTCTAAGTCATTTGCAGGAAAAATTATATTAACTTCCTTTCCAGGTCTTAATTCTTATGGTTTGTTTGAAGAAAAAATTTTAGCAAATGAATTAGAAATATTTAAAAATAATAATTGTAGTTCTATTAGTTCTTTTGTTGAAGATAGCGAATTTGAAAAATTGTGTGATAAAACTTTTTTTGTCAAAAGTATTTATGAACATAAATTACATTGGTACCATTTACCCATCTATGACATGGGAGCACCAGATAAAGATTTTAAATATAAATGGGAAACAACAAAAGTTTTATTAAAGAATGAATTGATAGATGGAAAAAATATAGTTTTGCATTGCCGTGGAGGCAAAGGAAGGGCTGGCACCATAGCTGCTATTTTACTTGTTGAATTTAATTATGAAAAACAAGAAGCTATCGATCTAGTGCGATCAAGAAGAAAAGGGGCTATTGAGTCAAAAATCCAAGAAGATTTTATTTTTTCTTATCGAGCAGTTAATTAAAAAGAGACCGTTAAATTAAAAATATTTTCTAGAATAAATAAAACAATTAAAGAAATTAATGCTGCAATTATAGGTAGTGTCATCCAACCCAAAGAAATTCTTCCTGCAATTGACCATTGAACTTCTTTTCCTCCTTTTAAAAGACCAATTCCAATTACGCCGCCTACAACAGCTTGGGAACTTGATACTGGAACCAAAGGTATAGAGGGAAGATTTATAGATTGTAAAAAAGCACTTATACCCTGGGATGCAAATAAAAATAAAACAATAGAATGCGATATGACAACAATAAATGCTGCCACAGGTGTCATTTTTAAAAGATCATTACCCACGGTAAACATAACTCTTTTCGAGTAAGTAAAAACACCAACGGCTATTGCTAAACCACCAAGAAGAAATAATTGTTCTTTAGAAGAAAAGACAAATAAATTTCCAATAGTAACATCAGTAAACGGCGATATAGGTACGAAGACACCCATTACATTGGCAATATTGTTTGCACCTAAACTATAAGCACCAAAAGCACCTGCTAAAAGTAAAGCTGTTCTTGTATACGCATCAAGTCTGAGAATATGTAGCTTTCTATTGAGTATAACTCTTTTTGTAAAAGTAAATAAACCCATTGCAATAACTCCTGCAATAATAGGGCAGAGTATCCATGTTCCTAAAATAGTAATTAAGACTTGAAGATTAGTTGAAGATCCCGTGTATAAATTCCAACCAACAATTGCTCCAACAATCGCTTGCGTCGTTGAAACAGGCAAGCCAACTTTGGTCATTAAATAAACAGATATTCCCGCAGCCACACATGCTGCAAAAGCACCAGGCAATGCATTAATAGCACCCAATTTACCTAAAGTTTCTGTTGTCCCTGCTCCGCTAATAATCGCACCTAGAATAACAAAGACACTACAAATTATTGCTGCAGTTGTGAAACCAACCATTCGCGTTCCAACAGCAGTCCCAAAAACATTTGCTGCATCATTAGCACCAAGTGACCAACCTAAAAAAAGACCACCAAATAAAAAAATTAGAATTGTAATTTCCATTGAAAATTAAACGGAACGTTTAATAGCATAAATTTGAACCTCGTCAGCTATGTCTTCTGCTTGATCACAAATACGATCAATTTTCTCTACAAAGTATCGAAGATGCATTTTTTGATCTAAGGGTAATTCAGAATCAAAAATTCTTCTTGCAAGAGAACTAAATTTTATATCAGATTCTTTTTCATAAAATGTAACTTTATGTGCATTATCTCTAACAGATTTAATATCTCTAAAAAATGATCTTACGGTTAAACATAATGATTCAACACAATTTACAACAGTCTCTGTTAACTCAATTAAATCTTGGTGAAACTCTTTTGGAAAATTAGGTTTTTGAATAGAGAAGTGATAACAATTCCCTTGGTACATTCCAATTAATTCGTCGATGTGTTCTAGAAGTCGTAACACATCACTTCTTGCATCTGGGATTAGTGTTTCTTCATAAAGAGTATGCTCAACATCTTTCGTAATTTTGTCGGCCTTACTTTCCATTTCTTTTACTTTTTCAACCATTTCCTCAAATTTACCGTTGGCGGAATGATTGAGATAAGTTGGAACAATAGATTTAAATACTAAACCTACTTCAGAGACAATATCGACAAATTCATCAATTTCTCTCTCAAGTTTTTTGGTATCACCAAATAAAGATGCACTTTTTAGTCCAAACATGGCGTGCTTATAGAACTTTTCAAAAAAAAATAAAGAAATGTTAAAAATTCGTTACAATTTGATTAATATCTTTATCTTTAGGATACATATATTAATGAAAATTTTCAGAATTTAGGAGTTTTATGACAGATATATCAATTAATAGAATTAAGTGGTTTAGTACCTTTTTAATCTTGTCAGGAATATTATTAACTAACTTAAATGCATATCCATATAATATTATTATACATGGAACAGGTGCAGTTGGTTGGTCAGTGGTTGGTTATATGACAAGAGATAAAGCGTTATTAACAAACTTTGGATTACAACTACCTCTTTTTCTTTTTGGGTACGTCTATTTATTTGTTTAGAAAAGTAATTAATTTTTAGAATCAATTTGTGAATCTAAAAATTCATTAGCGCAATCTTCCCACGTAAATTTCATAGCAAATTCACGACAATCATTTCTATTCACTTTAAGAGCTTTTTCTACTGAATTACCTAGTCTGTCATCAAGTGTATTTATTTTAGTATCTTTTAGAATATCTTTTGGTCCAGTAACAGGAAATGCAGCAATTGGTGTTCCGCAAGCAAGAGCTTCAAGTATTACATTTCCTAAAGTATCCGTTTTAGATGGGAAAACAAATACATCAGCATTCGCATAATATTCTGCAAGTTCATTACCTCGTTTCAATCCAACAAAATTTACATCAGGATACTTATTTATATATTTTTGTAATTCAGGACCATCACCCACAACAGTTTTATTATAATTTCCTTTTAGTGTTAAAAATTCTTCAATATTTTTTTCAATAGCAACTCTTCCAACATAAGTCAGTTGAATGTCATCATCATCTCTATTTCTTTTATTTGGATTGAATAATTCAGTATCAACTCCTCTATTCCATACTTTTAAATTTTTGAAATTATACCGCTCTAATTCTTCGACCATGGAAAGTGATGGAACAAGTACATTTACAGAATTATCATGAAGTCTTCTTAATATTGAATATGTTAAACTTTTAGGAATATAAGCTCTCTGTTTAATATAATCAGGAAAACGGGTGTGAAAAGAAGAAGTGTATCGTAGTTTATTTTTAATACAATATTTACGACCAGCAAAACCTACTGGCCCTTCAGTCATTATATGAACAATATCTGGATTAAATTCTTTAAAAAATTTTTCTGTAACTTTTTTAGTATTGTAAGAAATTTTAATTTCTTTGTACCAAGGATAACTAAAATTATTAAACATCTCTGGATGTAATATTTTAATTTCAAAACCTTTTTTTTCTAGGAGAGGTATAACGCTTTGAAATGTCGTAACTACGCCATTTACCTGAGGAACCCACGCATCACTTATTAACGCGATTTTTTTAGGCTGCATCCTCTTTTATTTTTCGTCTTTCTTCTAAAGAAATTAATTTTAATTTTTCTCTTTCTTCGGGCCAATTAAGAATTGATAAATTTCCAATTTCATCTTCAACGAGTGCTGTACAACTTTCAATCCAGTCACCATCATTACAATAGAGAATACCATTTAATTCTTTTATTTCTGGTCTATGTATATGCCCACATACAACAACATCGGCATTTTCTCTTCTTGCCCTATCAGATACAGCAAACTCAAAATTACTAATAAAGTTCGTTGCATGTTTTGTTTTCTTTTTTAAATATTGGGACAATGACCAGTAAGACAAGCCCATCTTTCGTCGAATAAAATTAAATACATTATTTAACTTTAGTAAATATTCATAAAGTGCTGATCCAACTTTAGCTAACCATCTTGCATTAATGATCACGGCATCAAATTCATCTCCGTGTGTAATCAGTACTTTTCTTCCATCAGCTAATTGATGCGTATCTTCATTTTTGATTGAAATTTCTCCAAAGGAAAAATTTGTAAAATCTTTTAATACTTCATCATGATTTCCTGGGATAAGCACTACTCTAGTTCCATTTTTCGCTTTCTTTAAAACTTTTTGAACTACGTCGTTATGTTCTTGAGGCCAATACATTTTCTTACGCATGCGCCATCCATCAACAATGTCGCCTACTAAAAATAGATATTCTGAATCTGTTTCTTCTAAGAATTCTAAAAGCATTTTGCTTTTACAACCACTAGTTCCTAGATGGGTATCCGAAATCCAAATTGTGCGGTAAAATTTTTTATTTGTTTCAAATTTCATTAATTAAAGAATTGCTCTTATACATAAAAGTATCATTTTATAATACAATTTATTATTATATGTGTGTATTGTAAAAAAATAACAGTATGACGCAGAAAATTTGGTTTAAAAAAAAATCACCCCTTCACGGTTCTGGATTATTTGCAAAAACTAATATTAAAAAAGGCCAGAAAGTAATCCAATATATTGGTGATAAAGTTACTAAAAGAGAGGGTGACAAAAGAGCAGATAAACAAATCCGTAAAGCAAAAAAAGATAAAAATAACGGCATGGTCTATGTTTTTGAACTAAACAAGCGATACGACATTGACGGTGATGTTGATTATAATTTTGCAAAATTTATTAATCACTCATGTAATCCTAATTGTGAAGTAGACATCATAGATAATGAAATTTGGATTTCATCAATTAAACGAATAAAAAAAGGTGCCGAACTTTTCTATAACTACGGTTATCCTTTTGATACTGATTTTGTGGATCACATTTGTAAGTGTGGTTCTAAAAATTGTGTCGGTTATATTTTAAGTGATAATGATTGGCCTAAACTAAAAAAAGAACTCAAAAAGAAAAAAGGTAAACTTTAAAAACCGTTTGGTATTAAAACATAATGAATTGATAAAACAATTCCAACAGATACAGTTAATCCAAAAATCATTTTTAGAAAATCTTTTCCAATTAATGGAAAGACATAACGAAGTTTGTAATCTTTGTTCATTGTAGAGATTGCAAGTTCTCTTCCACATAATAAACCAACAAAGACCCATGTAGTTGACATTGGAATATCATTGTATTGCTTAAAGTAGAGTAGAATGACTGCATAAACAAAATCAATTATAGTTGCTGAACGGGTATAGCGTGTTCCAGTTTTTGAATAGACAACTCGTTGAATGCGTCCACCTCTGTCCCAAAAGATATAGAATAAAAGAACACTTAATAAAGCAATTATTGCTATTAATAAACTTAATGGAAGTTCACGAGGAAGAAAAACAGCTATATTCGCAATATCATGACTTAACCAAGTGTACCAAAGAAAACCAGTTGTACACCATTGAGCTACTACCCATGGTTTTCTGTGTTTATCTTGAACTTTATCAAATTTTTCATTTATAAAATAACTTACACCAATCCAAACCATATACGCTATCATTGCTGCCAATCCGTATCCAATTACAGATTTCATCAGAACTTTTTCTAATACGACTGTTGATGCAAAAGCAGACAAAACTAAGAAAGTAGTAGATACTGGAATTCCACCTCTTGTAAGAAGTACTAAAATTAATGGAGCACAAGCATGATACCACTGAATAGTTTGATATGGAATTTTATTTAAACGTCCAAAAGTAATATCACCATCGTTAATGGTCCATCCATATATAAGTGTAAATGCTAGTACAGCAGAGCCAGCAGTAGCTAACCAGTACCATTTAAAGCGTTGGTTTGAAGCTATAAATGTTCCAAGAGTTTGAACAGAGTCATTGGCAATAACAGAATATGCTGCAAGTCCAAAACCTATTATTGTGTAAATTAAGGTTAACTCCATTTTTATAAGCTTATATTTTTTTAAATTAGATTCGAAAGATAATTCTTTTTATTTAAAAAAATAATACTTCTGTTACAAACAAGAACCGGAAGATCTACAGGTTATAGCTTTGGGCATAATTAGGCCCTAAAATTCACTTATACAAATCACCATTCAAACTATAAAACTATCTTATGAAGAGTCTTTTTAGATCATTCTTTACTGTCAGCTTCTATACATTTTTAAGTCGAGTATTAGGTTTTATCCGAGACATATTAATAGCTAGGTATCTTGGATCGACAGTCATTGCTGACGCATTCTTCGTAGCATTTCGTATTCCTAATTTCTTTCGCCGCGTCCTCGCAGAAGGAGCATACAGTGCTGCATTAATCCCTGTTTTCTCTGGTGTTGTTCTCAATCCAAAAGATGAACGTGAGGCTTCTGATTTTGTTGAAAACACAACCTCCATGTTACTTTTTGCTACGGTTGTTTTAACAATCATTTTCTTCTTTGGAATGCCTTATATCATTCAAGTTTTAGCACCAGGTTTTACTGATAATAAAGAGGCCTATGAACTTGCCGTGCATTTTGGAAAAATAATTTTTCCCTATATTATTTTTATTTCTTTAGCTGCTCACTTTGCCTCAATTAATAATGTTCATGAACGCTTCGCGGCTGGTGCATTTGCCCCTGCTATTTTGAATATAAGTTTTATCCTGTCATTATTCTTTTTAACACCTTTTGTAACAACTGCAGGTCATGCATTATCGTATGGAGTATTAATAGGCGGCATATTACAATTTCTATATTTATACAGAGCAGTTTTAAACTTTTACCGACCACGAATTCGTATTCCAGTTTTAAATGAAAAATTAAAAAAGTTTTTCAAATTATTTTTACCAGGTGTTGTTGGCTCAGGTGTTATACAGTTAAACATTGTTATTGGAACTATTATTGCTTCTTTTTTACCCGTTGGTGCAATCAGTCATATTTATTACGCAGATCGTCTTAACCAACTGCCACTTGGTATTTTTGGTATAGCACTTGGTATTGTTCTTTTACCAAGTTTATCAAAAGCAATTAAACAATCAGATTTCGACACAACAAATAATATTCAAAATAGATCTATTGAATTTTCGTTATTAATTTCTTTACCCTCCGCCATAGGATTATTTATTTTAGCAGAACCTATTATTCATATTTTATTTGAACGAGGTGCATTTTTAGCAGAAGATACTTTTTATACTGCTAAAGTTCTCAGTTACTTTGCCTTAGGTCTACCTGCTTATATTATTATTAAAGTCTTAGTTTCCTGTTTCTTTGCAAGAGAGGATACAAGAACACCTCTTTATATCTCAATTGTAAGCGTGATTAGTAATATTGTATTATCACTTCTTTTAATTGGATCGATGAGAGAAATGGGAATTGCACTAGCAACAGCTATTAGTGCATGGATAAATGCTTTATTGCTCTATGTCTTTTTATATACGAGAAACCTTATCCAATTTGATGATATTTTAGTTAAAAATTCATTCAAAATATTTGTAAGTTCAGCCATATTATTTGCAGCAATATATGTATTAAACGGAGCCCTCTTAAATAAAATTATCGAGAATGCAGCTTTGGTAAACTCAGGACTTTTACTTCTAATTATCTTTTTAGTTATAATTATTTATTTTGCCTTAGTAATTGTGTTAAAAGTCTTAACCATTAATCAATTAAGAGAATATTTAAAAAAATAAAATGGAAAAACCAACAAAAAGAATTTTATCAGGGGTACAGCCTTCAGGTGATCTTCATTTAGGGAATTATCTTGGTGCGATAAAAAATTTTGTTACGCTTCAAAAAGAATATGAATGTTTTTTTTGTGTTGTTGACTTACATGCAATTACTGTATGGCAAGATCCTAAAGTACTAGCAGATAAAACTAGAGAAGTAACGGCTGCATTTATTGCCTCTGGTATTGATCCAAAGAAAAATAATATTTTTGTTCAATCACAAGTCCCTCAACATGCACAGCTTGGTTGGCTATTTAACTGTGTTGCAAGAATGGGCTGGTTAAACCGTATGACACAATTCAAAGATAAGGCAGGAAAGAATAGTGAAAATGTATCAGTTGGTCTTTTTTCCTATCCAACTTTAATGGCAGCAGATATTTTAATTTATTTGGCTACTCATGTACCAGTTGGCGATGATCAAAAACAACACTTGGAATTAACCAGAGATATCGCCCAAAAATTTAATAATGATTTTAAAACAGATTTATTCCCCATTCCTGAACCCTTAATTTTTGGAGAAGCAACTAGAGTAATGAGCCTTCGTGATGGGTCAAAAAAAATGAGTAAGTCTGATCCATCTGATTATTCGAGAATAATGTTAACTGATACGGCAGAAAATATTGTTCAAAAAATTAGAAAAGCAAAAACAGATCCAGAACCACTGCCAGAAAACAAAACTGATTTAGAAAAAAGACCTGAAGCTGAAAACTTGATTTCTATATTTGCTTCTTTGAAAGATACCTCAGTTGACAATGTCATTAATGAATATTCTGGAAAAGAATTCTCTACTTTTAAGAAGGATTTAGCTGATTTATCTGTCTCAAAATTGGAGCCAATTACGAGTGAAATGAATAAACTTATGAATGATATTTCGTATATCGATTCTGTTCTAAATGCCGGAAAAGATAATGCAATTTCAGTTGCTGAACCTGTTTTACAAAAAACTAAAGAAATTATTGGTTTTTTGATATAAAAACTCCCCAAATTTAATATTTTTTTTTATAAAATTCATACTAAAGACATATTAATAACTATATATACGCTATATGTTTATACAAACTGAACAAACACCAAATCCGCAAACCTTAAAATTCCTTCCGGGTAAAGTTGTGATGGAAGAAGGAACAGCTTTTTTTCAAAATGTTGAAGAAGGATCACATTCTCCGTTTGCAAAACGTTTATTTGAATTAGATGGTGTAGAAGGTGTATTTTTTGGCAGTGATTTTATTACTATAACAAAAAATCAATCTTTAGATTGGCAAGTTATGAAGCCATTAATTCTAGGATCTATTATGGATCACTATAACTCCGGTGATGTAACAATCAATAGTCAAAAAAAGAATGATGATACTTCGTTAAAGGTTGATGAAAATGATACAGATATTGTAAAGCAGATTAAAGAATTACTAGATACTAGGGTTAGACCAGCTGTAGCAATGGATGGTGGTGATATTGTTTATGACAGTTTTAAGGACGGAGTTGTATATCTGCATATGCAGGGCGCATGCTCAGGATGCCCAAGTTCTACCGCTACACTTAAAATGGGAATAGAAAATATGCTCAAACATTATGTTCCTGAGGTCCAAGAAGTAAGACCAATTGATGCATAAACTTTCTTTATATCCAGTTATAATTATTGGACTTGCAGTTTCAATTCCAACTATTGCCTTTGAGGAAAAATCACCAACACTAGATATAAAATATAAATTAAATGCAGATTTTGATGAGCTCGTTTTAAACTACTGTAAGACTTATGATTCATATACAATTAATAAACTTTATTCTGAAAAAGATATTTTAAAAAATGATATTCTTAATAAATTTAAATCAAATAAATTTTTAGTAAATATTAAAACTAAACCGTTACATCCAAAATCATATTCTAATATTGAGAAAATTGAAAAAGTTAATTTAGTATCAAATTTATCTGAAATAGACTTTCAGCATTTAAATGAGCAAAAACAACAATTTGTTAAAATAGTTCTACCGCTAATAATAAATGAAAATCAAAAAATTTTATCAAATAGAAATGATCTAATGATTTTACGCTCGAAGCTTTCTGAAAATAATTCATTAAATAGTTTTGAGCTAAAAAAATTAAGAAAATTATCAAAAAAATATAAAATTGAATTCGATAATGAACATAAAATGGAAATTATTGATAAACTTCTTTTAAGGGTTGAAATGATTCCAAACTCTATTGTTTTAGCTCAAGCTGCAATTGAAAGTGGTTGGGGATCATCTAGATTTGCTCAGGAATATAATGCATTATTTGGTGAATATACTTATGATAATACTAAAGGTGTCATCCCACTTGAAAGAGAAAATGGCGAAACTCATCTAATCAAAGCATTCAACTCTTATAATAACAGCGTTGAGTCATACTTTAACAATATTAATTCTCACTATGCTTACCAAGATTTTCGAGATATTCGGAATATTATGAGAACAAGAAATAATTTTTCAAATGTTAACTTATTAGTTGATAGATTAAGTACTTACGCAGAAGATAAGAATTATATTAAAACTATAAAACAAGTTATTAAAACTAACAATTTTAGTATTTTTGATCAAAAAACTATTTCTTATTAATTAAAAATAGAATTGATGGCCAAACCATCTCCAATTTCCGTCCTTATCTTTAACAGTACAATTCATTCTAGACCTTCCAGGTGACAATTCTCTTGAAAGTCTTATTTCAATTCTTTCATTAAATTTATAAATTTCTCTATCAACCTGACCCTTACTATCAAATACAAAACAATCCAAAGATTGTGCTTTTTTATCATCAAGAAGAGAAAATCCTATGAATGGTGGGTTTTGTTTAATTGTTGGATTTTGAGGTATAAAATCATAAACTCCTAAACCTTTAGAGGAAGCAGCAAATTTAACTCTGCCTATTTCACCATATCTTTCATTTAATGAAAATCTTGGTAGATAATACATGTTTGAAGTTTCATTAATTATTCCAGAATGCTGACCAAAGGCTACTTTAAACTTAAATTCTTTTACTAATTCAATTATTTCATCTGTTGTTTCACCATAAGGAAATGCAAATAAAGTTGGTATTTCCCCAAGTTCGTTTAGGAATATTTTATTTGATGTTTCTATCTCACTTCTTACTTCATCAATGCTAATATCTGGCATGTGAGCATGTGTATGAGAATGTGCACCAATTATTACACCTTCTTCTTTAAGTTTTCTTATCTGATCCCAGTTAATATATTTTTTATTATTTGATATTGTTCCAGTTGTTACAAATAAGGTTACAGGTATATTATTTTTTTTAAATAAAGGCCATCCAACTTCTAAAAAAGACTTATCAGCATCATCCACACTTATACCAATAGTATTTGCAGGAAGGTCACCATCATTATTAATTGTATCAACAATAAAATCTAATGATTTAATCGTATATTTTTCTTTAGTTAGTTCTTCAATGTGACTGTTAAGTTGATCAATAGTAACACTTGTTGAAGGATATTTTGAAACTCCAAATTTATGATACATAAATACAGTAGCTGAATTTTTAACCTCATTTGCAAAAGTCCCACTTACTAATAAAAAAATTAAAGAAATACTTTTTAAAAACAGCAATAGAATGTAGTTACGTAATTTCATATGTTATTGTTTCTAGATGTTATATCATCAATACCAGAGTTTTGTGTAATTCAAGACAACAAAGTAATATTGCAGGAGAAAATTATTCAAAATGAAACAGATAGGTTGAGTGATAATATAATACAATCCTATATAGAGATTGATAAACGTTTAAATTTAACAAAAAATCTTAATAAAATTTCTACGACAATTGGCCCTGGATCATATACAAGTTTAAGAGTCGGTTCAGCATTTATATCAGGCCTCATGATATCTCGAAAAATTCCTTACTATCCACTATCAATTGAGGATATTTTAAATTTTAATTCAAAAAAATTTTCTAAAAAAAATTTAGGAGTTTTTATAACATCATCTAATAATCAGCAATTTTTATGTTATAAAAATAAAGATAAAGTAATGGAATACAATAAAATCGAAAATAATAAATGCTCTATTCCAAAACATATCGAATTAATTTTTTTTAATAAGACAAAGATTAATGAAAATAATAAATTAGAACAAATTCAATTTTCTTTTTTTAAAGAATTTTATGAAAATTATAATAATTTAACTTTTAAAAAAAATATTATTATTAAACCAATTTATATATCAAATAATCAATTGCTAAATTGAACAGTATTAGTCTAATAAATAAAGAGGATCTTTCTTCAATCATTAAATTCATGGATGATAATAGTAATGAATATAGTTATTTTAAAAAGATAGGATGGAATCTTAAAAATATTGAAAGTCAATTTAGCAAAGTTAATAATTACTCTATTGGATATTTTAAGGCTAATAACCTAGTAGGACTTTTAATTGGTGAAAAAATTAAAAACGATAAAGATTATGATTTAGAATTGCATATGTTATTCGTGTCAAAAGACCAAAGAAGAAAAAAAATTGCGACTAAATTATTAAATTGTGTTGAAACAAATATATTTAAATTTTCAAAGATTTTCGTTGAAGTTGCTGAAGATAATTTAGATGCAATAAGTTTTTATAAAAAAAACAACTTTGTTTTTTTAAATTTTAGACATAATTATTATAGATATAATTATAGAAATGTTCATGCTAAATGCTTTATAAAAAAAATTAATCATGAGTGATAAGTACATTTATATAAAATCATATGGTTGTCAGATGAATGTATACGACAGCAACCGTATTAAAGATTTATTTTCAAATAAAGGATACAAAGTAACTGATGATATTTCAAAGGCAGATTTAACTGTTTTGAACACATGTCATATCAGGGAAAAGGCAGTTGAGAAAGTCTATTCTGATATTGGTAGAGTTAAAAAAATTAAAGATAAAAAACAGAACATGAAATTAGTAGTTGCTGGTTGTGTTGCTCAAGCAGAAGGTCTTGAAATTAAAAAAAGATCACCGTCAGTTGACTATGTTGTAGGACCTCAATCTTATCACAAACTTCCTGATATGATAGATAGTGTGGACGAAGTAGAAAATAGTGAGTTTTTACAAAATGAAAAATTCAAAAACTTAATTTTTAAATCATCAAATTTATCATCTGAATTCTTATCTATTCAAGAAGGTTGTGACAAATTCTGTTCTTTCTGTGTAGTTCCATACACCAGAGGGCCAGAATTTTCTAGACCAGTTAAAGATATTGTAGAAGAGACAAAAAAATATGTTTCAAACGGAATTAAAGAAATAATTTTACTAGGTCAAAATGTTAATGCCTATCATGGCATTGCCTCTGATGGAAAATCAAAAGATCTAGCTTATTTGATTAATAAGATAGGTGAAATTGAAGAAATTAAGAGGATTAGATATATGACATCTCATCCTATAGATATGAAAGACTCTCTAATTAATGCTCATGCCGACAATACAAAACTAATGCCATTCCTTCATCTACCTATTCAATCTGGCTCAGATAAAATTTTAAAAAAAATGAATAGAAAACATACAGTTGATGATTATCTAAAAATTGTAGAAAAAATCAGAAATATTCGTCCCGATATTGCTCTTTCATCAGATTTTATTGTTGGCTTTCCAGAAGAGGCAGATAAAGATTTTGAAGATACAATGAAATTTATTGAAAAGGTTAATTTTGTTATTGCTTATTCATTTATTTATAGTCCAAGACCAGGAACACCTGCTCAAAATAAAGATAATATTAGTATATTAGATAAAAAAGCACGTTTAAGTGCATTGCAATCTTTGCTTACGCAACAACAAATAAATTTTAATAAGTCATTTATTAATAAAGGTATGGAAGTATTATTTGAAAAAATAGGAAGACACAAAGACCAATTCATAGGTCGTACAATTTATAATCAAAGCACATTTGTTAATTCTAAAAAAGATTTATTAAATCAAATTATGAATGTTAAAATTATAAACTCAACTAATTTTGCTCTTGAATGTCAAATATAGTAAGTAAGAATGAAAATCTGGAATTGGAGTTAGATGATAATACAATTTTAAGTAATTTATTTGGTATTAATGATAGAAATTTATCACTTATAGAGGAGATTAATCAAGTTAAAATTCAATATCGTGGAAATAAAATTAAAATTTCAGGAAATAAAAAATCAATTTTTGAAACAAAGAAAACTATTCTTAATTTATTTAAAGAAGCACAAAATGGTATTGAAATAGATGAGGATAGAATAAGAGATAATAAAAGCTTAATATCGATGAATATTAAAACAGACAAACAGATGGATCTATTTATTCAAACTAAAAAAAGAAAAATTATACCAAGAACTGAAATACAAAATAAATATCTTCAATTACTAAATACTAAAAATATTACATTTGCTATTGGTCCAGCTGGGACTGGAAAAACTTATTTAGCTGTTGCGAAAGCAGTTTCAGCCCTTCAAGATGGAAAAGTAAATAAAATTATTCTATCAAGACCAGCAGTTGAAGCAGGAGAAAAATTAGGATTTCTTCCAGGAGATTTAAAAGAAAAAGTAGATCCTTTTTTGAGACCTATTTATGATGCTTTATATTCAATGCTTCCCTATGAACAGGTAGAAAAAAAATTACTTAATAATACAATTGAAATAGCACCTATCGCATTTATGAGAGGAAGAACTCTTGAAGATTGTTTTATAATCTTAGATGAGGCTCAAAATACAACAAAAACACAAATGAAAATGTTTCTAACTAGACTAGGTAAAAATAGTCAAATGGTAGTTGTAGGAGATATTACGCAGATCGATCTTGTAAGTGAAAAAGATTCAGGACTTAAAGATGCATTGAAAAAATTAAACAAAGTTAACGATATAGGTTTCATTGAATTATCAGAGAAGGATGTAGTTCGACATGATTTAGTAAAAAAAATAATTAATGCATATGAAAAACATAAAAGTTGATTTTTTTTCAGAGTCAAAAAAATGGTCAAGGCGAGTACCTAAAATTAAGACTATTACAAAAAAAACTATAAATAAGATGAGCCCATATTTTAAAAGAGATTATAAATTTGAATTAAACATAATTTTAATTGATAAATCAAAAATGATAAAACTTAATAAAAACTATAAAAATAAACAAGCAGACACAGATGTTCTTACTTTTATTTCAAAGAATTTAAATAAAAATGTTGGAAAAATATTATATTGTGATATTTTTTTCTCTATAGATACTATTGAAAAATTTATACGTAGGAATAAAGTTAGCATATATAATCATTTTAACCATTTACTAATCCATAGTTTATTACATATTAACGGATATGATCATAAAAAAAATTTTGATTTTAAAAAAATGAAAAAAGAGGAGATAAAAATTTTAGAATCATTTGGAATTAATAATCCTTACACAATTTAATGAATACAAATAACACTGATAAAACATCGAGTTGGAAAAATTGGATAATTAAAAAATTATTATCTAATGATTCAACTAAAGAAGATATCTTAAATTTTATAGCTAATGATGAACATGATAGAAATCTTGAAGATCTTAATGACAATAATGAAAAAAATTTAATTAAGAATATCGTAAATTTGAATGAAAAAAGCGTTGAAGACTTAATGATACCAAGAAGTGAAATAATTGCACTAGATCATGACAAATCTTATAATGAAATTTTAGAGTTCATTAAAGAGGAAGGACATTCTAGATTTCCAATATATAAAAAAAATATTGATAACGTAATTGGATTCTTTCACATTAAAGATTTTATTAAATTCTCACAAGATACATTTCAAATGAATGAAATTATAAGAGATGTTTTATATGTCGCACCAAAATCACCAATTTTAGATTTATTAAAAACCATGAGGTCATCAAGGATTCATATAGGGCTTGTTGTCGATGGAGTTGGAGGTGTAGACGGATTGGTTACGATAGAGGACTTAGTTGAAGAAATTGTTGGTGAGATTGAAGATGAGCATGATGCTGAAGATGAGGAAGAATTAGTTTATAAAAAATCAGACAATTCAATAACTGTAGATGCTAGTTATAGAGTGGAAGATTTAGAGGAATTTTTTGCCATTAATATTCCTAGAAATGCAGATGATGAAACTTCTTCTGTAGGCGGTCTAGTATATGAAAAAATAAATAGGATACCAAAAAATAATGAAATAATTGATTTTAATGATGAACTTAGAATCAAGATTGTTAAATCAAACAATAGAAAAATTGAAATTGTAGAAGTAAATAAAAATAATTGAGTATTTTAATTTATTTAATCTTAGGACTTCTAACATCACTTTTATTTCCTCCATATTTTTTTTTACCATTAGGTTTTATTATTTTCCCCTTTCTTTGTCTGTTGTTTGAATCAAATAAAAAAAACAATAGTGATTTAAATATTTTTAGAAACTTTTCATTTTTTGGCTTTGGGTTTTTTATAAGTTATTTATTTTGGGTTAAAAATCCTTTTTTTGTTTTTGAAGAAACAAAAAATTTCTTTCTAGTTTTTTTGTTATTAATAATTTTATTATCTCTAATTCTAAGTTTAGTATTTACGATAATTTTTAAGTTAGGAAAAAAAATTCCAATAATTTTTTTAATTCCATTTATGTTCACTATTAGTGAATATATAATTTCACTATTTTTTTATGGATTTCCATGGTTTACCTTTTCCTTGATTATTTCTAGTAACGAATTTCTGATTTTTTCATTAAAGTTTTTTGGAACATTCATCTCAAGTTATTTGATAATTCAGATATTCTGTATACCTTTTATTTTTATTACTAAAGTTAAACTGAAAAAGGAAATTGGATACCTTTCATTTTTTATTGTTTTACCAGTAATTTTTTTAATGATATCAAATTTTAATTCTAAAAATAATAATTTAAATACCAAAACAATAGATTTAGAAATTTTCCAACTAAATTTTAAAAACAATGATAAATCTTTAACTCCTGAAAAAAAACTAAATATAATAATGAAAAATATTCAAGAAAGTACTGCAGATTTATTAATATTTGGTGAAAATAACTTTCCATATCTTTTAGATAAGCTTGATCTAAAAATTCTAAAAGAATCTTTAAAAGAAAATCAAGTATTGATTATTGGTGCTACAAGATTTGAGAACGATAAATACTATAATAGTTTAATCAATATTACCGAATCAAAAGTAACTTATTTTGACAAAATAATACTTGTTCCTTTTGGAGAATTCCTACCTCTTAGAGATTCACTCACTTTTTTAGAGAGTATTGCTGGTCCAAACAATTATTCAAATGGTAAAGAAGAAAGAATAATTAATTTACCAAATAATATAACTTTTATTCCTGTAATTTGTTATGAGATAGTTTTTTATTGGAAGCTCTTAAATAAGTTAAATTACAAAAGTAATTTTATTGTAAATATTACTAATGATTTTTGGTTTGGTAAATATATAGGACCATACCAGCATTTGTATTTAACTAAAATTAGAGCAGCAGAGTTTAATAAACCAACAATACGTGTATCTAATAATGGAATATCTGCAGTGATAGACAATAATGGTAGTATAATAAAAAATACTAAACTAAATAATATTGAAAAATTTGAACATAAATTATTTCTTCAAGAAAATATTAATTTCGTTAATCAGCATTTAATACTAAAGATTTATTTTTTTATTATATTTTTTTTAATTACTTTCTATTATTTTAGGAAAAATGTTTAGTAACAATTATACAAATCGATTATTTGGAAGGACAAGAGGAAGAAGTAAAAAAAAAATTAATTTAAAAAATTATTACGATACAGTTGCTAAATATAAGTTTAAAAATTTTAATGATAAATCAGAATATATTTTAGATATAGGAACTGGTTACGGTGAAACCAGTATATTTCTTGCAAAGCAATTTGAAGACAAAGTTGTCATATCTTGTGAAAAATATATTGATGGAAATATAAGCTTACTTAAAAATATTCAAAAGTATAATATAAACAATATTATATTGCATAATGGAAATGTTTATAATGTTATAGAAATTGCAAATAAAAAACATTTTAACCTTGTATGGATTTTTTTTCCTGATCCATGGCCAAAAAATAGACATGCTAAGCGCAGATTGATAACTAGTGATTTTTTAATTAAACTTCATAGGATTTTAAAAGAAAATAGTGAGATACATATAGCTACAGATTCAACAGTTTATGTAAGATTTATTTTGAATTCAATTTTCAATTGTAAGGATTATTTTCTTTGGCTTAACCAATCTGAAATGAATTTATATATAAAAGATTATTTCAATATTGAGACAAAATATTATAAAAAAGCAATTAATTCTCAAAGAAAACCATCTTTATTCATTTTGAGAAAATTATAAGCTTGAAATTCTGTAAAATATTAATATACGCAATATTATTAAGGTGGGTTATCCCACCTTTTTTTTATAACTATGGCAAAAAAAAAATATAATGTAATTAGAGAAGAAATGCTTCAAGTTGCATCTAATGTGGCTCAAGAAAAAAATATAGATCAAGATGCAGTTTTTTCAGCAATGGAACAAGCATTAGAAAAGGCTGCTAGGGTTAAATACGGTCAAGAAATAGATATAAGAATTTCAATAGATAGAGCTACAGGTAATATTAAGTTAAATTCATATCTTGAAGTAGTTGAAACTATTGATGAAGAATTACAATCTAGACAAATTCTTTTAGAAGATGCAAAAAAAACTAACTCAGACATCAATTTAGGTGAATTCATCACAAAGGAATTACCTCCAATTGAATTGGGTAGAGTTGCAGCACAAAATGCAAAAGGAGTAATTATTCAAAAAGTAAGAGAAGCAGATAAATCTAATCAATATGAAGAATATAAAGATAAAATTGGTGAAATAGCAGTTGGTATTGTTAAAAGAACTGAATTTGGAAATCTAATTATAGATTTAGGTAAAAGTGAAGCAATAATTAAAAGGGAAGAGCTTATTCCAAGAGAAACATTTAAAAATGGAGACAGAGTAAGGGCGTACATATATGAAGTAAAAAATGATGTTAAGGGATATCAAGTTTTCTTATCAAGAACACACCCTCAATTTTTATCCAAATTGTTCTTTCAAGAAGTTCCAGAAATTTATGAAGGGGTAATTACCGTTAAAAGTGTAGCAAGAGATCCAGGCTCAAGAGCAAAAATTAGTGTTTTTACTGAAGACTCTACTATAGATCCAGTTGGTGCTTGTGTTGGTATGAGAGGTTCAAGAGTACAAGCTGTCGTTAACGAACTACAAGGAGAAAAAATAGATATTGTAACTTGGTCAGATAATCAAGCTACTTTCTTAGCAAATGCACTTGCTCCGGCTGAAGTAAGCAAAATTTTCTTATATGAAGAAAAAAATAAAGTAGAGGTAGTAATACCTGATGATCAACTGAGTTTAGCAATAGGAAGAAAAGGTCAAAATGTAAAATTAGCTTCCAATTTAACTAGTTTAGAAATAGACATACTAACTGAAGATGAAGAGTCTGAAAGAAGACAACAAGAATTTAAAGAAAAAAGTATTTTGTTAGCTGAATCTCTTGATGTTGAAGATGTTATTGCTCAGTTGCTTGTTACTGATGGATATATAACTGTTGAGTCCATAGCTTTAGAAACTTTAGAAAATTTAGAAAAAATAGAAGGTTTTGATTCAACCCTAGCCCAGGAAATAATAGATAGATCTAAAAATTTTATAAAAGATAAAGAGGAGTCAGATAAAAAACTTATAGAAGAAAATATTAATGATGAAAAATTAAAAAATTTGAAGGGTATGAATAATGGTATTTTAGCAAAACTTGTAAAATCAAATATTCTTAATGTTAATGATTTTGCTGATTTAGCTACATTTGAACTTATTGATAAAGATGAAGGAATTTTAAAAGAATTAGATCTTGATGAAGAAATTGCAAACAATATGATAATGGAAGCAAGAAGTTTCTGGTCTGAAGAACAAAATAAGGATTAAAATTGGATAAAGATAAAGGTAACAAGAAAAAACCACTAAAATTATCTTCATCAGGAAGATTACAAATAAGAAAGAATCTTGGACCAGCTGGAGATAAATCAAGAAGCAGTGGTAGCAAAAAAACAATTCAGATTGTTTTTAAAAATAAAAATAATCAGCAAAAAAGTTCATCTACAACTCAGTCTAATTTTAGGGGATCATCTAGTTTAAGAACACCCAGACCGGGTTTAAATTCTTCTCCTCAACTAAACTTTTCTTCTCCCAATAAAACTAGAAGCTTTGAGAATAAAAATAAAAAAAACATAGATAAAAAAACCCAACAAAAAAAATCAACTCTTAGACCTCTTGAGGATGATTTTAGTAAGTCTGATGCAAAAAAAATACTAGAGCAAGAAGAACAAGAATTTGATAAATTTCCAAGTTTAGCTAAAATAAAAAGAGCTAGAGAAAAAGAAAGATTAAAATCAGTTAATGATGAAGATGAGAGTAAAATATCTAGAGAAATTTCTATCCCTGATTTTATAACTGTTCAAGATTTAGCAAACAGAATGGCAGAAAAAACTGCAGACTTAGTTAAAGTTCTTATGAAAATGGGTGTTATGGCAAATGCAACTCAATCTTTAGAGTCTGATACAGCTCAATTAGTTGCAGAAGAATTGGGTCATAAGGTAACTGTCGTTAAAGATGATGATGTGTTAAATGACATTAAAGATTTTGAAGACCAAGAAGAAAATCTTATAAAAAGAGCTCCAGTAGTAACAATCATGGGGCATGTTGATCATGGCAAAACTTCTTTGCTTGATGCCTTTAGAGAAAGTAACGTAGTATCTGGTGAGGCAGGCGGTATCACACAGCATATTGGTGCTTATCAAATCAATAATAATAATAAAAAAATTACATTTATTGACACTCCTGGTCATGCAGCTTTCTCAAATATGAGAGCTAGAGGATCTAAAACAACGGACATAGTCATACTTGTTGTGGCTGCTGATGACGGAATTAAGCCTCAGACAATTGAATCAATTGCTCATGCAAAATCAGCTGAAGTCCCAATAATTGTAGCTATTAATAAAATTGATCTTCCTGGAGCTGATCCTGATAAAGTAAGAAATGAATTACTAAGTCATGAAGTAATTGTTGAGAAATTAAGTGGTGAAGTTTTAGATATTGAGGTATCAGCAACTAAAGGAACAAATTTAGATAAATTAGAAGAAGCAATTCATTTACAAGCAGATATTCTTAATCTCAAAGCTAACCCTAATAGAAAAGCAAGAGGGTCAGTAATTGAATCTAAACTTGAAAAAGGTAGGGGTTCAGTAGCAACAGTCCTAGTGCAAAAAGGAACACTAAAGGTAAGTGATATTTTTGTATCAGGGTCTGAGTGGGGAAAAGTTAAAGCTTTAATTGACGATAAAAGTAAAAATATAAAACAAGCTGAACCATCTGTGCCGGTTGAAGTTCTAGGATTTGATTCTAACCCCTTAGCTGGTGATGACTTTATTGTAGTTGAAAACGAAAGTATTGCCCGTAAAATTGCAGAATTTAGATCAAGTAAGCTACAAATTCAAAAAAATACAGTTGTTAAATCTAATGTTGAAGAAATGTTTGCCCAAATTAATAAAGGCGAAGCAACAAGTCTTCCAGTAGTAATTAAAACAGATGTTCAAGGTTCTGCTGAAGCAATTGAAAATTCAATAATTCAACTTTCAACTGATGAAGTTAAAGTGAATGTTATTTATAAAGGCGTAGGCGCAATTACTGAGAGTGATGTTGCTTTAGCTGGTTCTGGAAAAGGTTTTATTGTTGGTTTTAATGTAAGAGCACTACCGCATGCAAGAGATACAGCAAAAAGAGATGGTGTAGATATAAAATACTATTCAATTATTTATGAGCTTATTGATGATGTAAAAAATCTTTTATCTGGTTTACTAAAACCTGATATTTCAGAAAATATCACAGGTAATGTTGAGATTAGAGAGGTATTTAATATATCAAAAGTTGGGAATATTGCAGGGTGTATGGTTAAAGATGGTCTCATTTCTAGAAAATCCCAAATTAGAATTCTTAGAGATAACATCGTAATTCATAAAGGACAAATTAGCAGTTTAAAAAGATTTAAGGAAGAAGTATCTGAAGTTAAGTCAGGTTTTGAGTGTGGTGTAATGTTAGACAATTATAGTGATATAAAAGTAGGTGATATTATTGAAACATTTGAAGAAGTTACTACAAGTAGAAAGTTATAATGTTTTTTTACAATGGATACGCAGAGGCAAATAAGATTTGGTGAACTGATAAGGTCCTTATTAAGTGATTGTTTACTAAAAGAAGATTTTTTTGATGAAAATATTAATTCTGCATCTATTACAATATCATTTGTTAGAATGTCTAAGGATTTAAAAATTGCAAACGTATACTTTATGCCTCTTGGCGGTAAAGATAAATCAGAAATTTTAGATATTTTGAAAGATAGAAAATATATTTTTCAGAAGTTTCTTTCTAAAGCAAAAATTAATTCAAAATTTACACCTAAGCTCTCCTTTTATTTAGATGACACATTTGATGAAGCAGAAAAAATTGAAAATCTTTTATTAAACAAAAATGTCTTAAGAGATATTAAGCAATGATTCCAAAACAAGGTTGGATAAATTTATATAAACCTAAAAATATTACTTCTTTTAAAGCAATCAATTTTATAAAAAAAAATTTTTTAATTAAAAAAATTGGTCATGCAGGCACTTTAGATCCTATGGCTGAAGGTATATTGCCTATTGCTATAGGAAAAGCAACAAAGCTAATTCCATATATTAATATTATGAAAAAAGAATATGAGTTCACTATAACTTGGGGAAGCCAAACAACAACAGATGACTCACAAGGCAAAATTATATTTGAGTCAAATTATTTTCCCACAAAAATAGAAATAGAAAAAAAAATTAATAGTTACTTAGGTTATATTAATCAGATACCGCCAAAAGTTTCTGCAGTTAAAATCAATGGTCAAAGAGCTTATAAATTATTTAGAGAAAATGAAAAATTTACCATTGAGTCAAAAAAAGTTTTTATTGAAAAATTAAATATCACTGAGCATAATACATACAATACATCATTTAAAATTTTGTGTGGTAAAGGTTTTTATGTTAGAAGTTTTGCTCGTGATTTTGCATTAGATCTAAAAACATATGGACATATTTCTTCATTAAAAAGGTCAAAAGTAGGTAAATTTAATGAAAAAACATCGATTTTACTGGACGATCTTCTTAAAATAAGACAAAGGCAAAAAGAAATTAATTGTATTTCCCCATCAATCTCTATGCTGGACGACATCTTGGCTTATGAAATTGAAGAACAACTGGATATTAATAATTTATCTTTTGGGAGATCTATTAAGATTGATGAAAAAAAAATTATTAATTCTTCATCAATCAACTTAGATAAAAAAAATATTTTTTTATTTAAAAATGGAGACATAGTCTCAATAGGCAAATTAGATGGTAATTTGTTTAAACCAAATAAAATATTAATATAGGAGAACTGATGTCGATAACTAAAGAAAATAAAAAAAATCTTATTAATGAATTTTCTAAAAATGATAAAGATACTGGATCAACAGGTGTTCAGATAGCAGTTTTAACAGAAAGAATAAAAAATTTAACTGAACATTTTAAATCACATAACAAAGATAATCATTCCAAAAGGGGTTTGGTTGCTTTGGTTAATAAAAGAAAAAAATTATTAAATTACTTATCTAAAAAAAATAAGTCTGAATACTCAGAGTTAATTAAAAAGCTAAATATTAGAGGATAATAAAAGAGGAAGAATAGAAATTATGTTTGATGTAAAAAATGTAGAAATTGAATGGGCAGGTAGAAAACTTAAACTAGAAACTGGAAAGATAGCAAGACAAGCTGATGCAACGGTATTAGCCACTTATGGCGGAACTACAGTTATGGCAAATGTAGTGGCGGCAAAAGAAGCAAAACCAGATATTGATTTTTTTCCACTAACTGTAAACTATCAGGAAAAATATTACTCAGTAGGTAAAATTCCAGGCGGGTTTTTTAAAAGAGAAGCTAGACCTACTGAAAAAGAAACTTTAGTCTGCCGTCTAATTGATAGACCTGTTAGACCATTATTTCACAAAGATTTCAAAAATGAAACTCAAGTTACATGTACAGTTTTATCACATGATCAAGAAAATGACTCAGATGTAGTAGCGCTAGTTGCTGCAAGTGCAGCATTGACATTATCTGGATTACCATTTTTAGGGCCATTAGGTGCAATAAAAATTGGTTTTATTGATGATGAGTTTGTTGTTAACCCAACAAAAAGTCAATTAGCTAATACAAAACTAGAGTTAGTACTAGCAGGAACAAAAGAGGGTGTCTTAATGATTGAGTCTGAAGCACATGAACTCTCAGAAAAACAGATGTTAGATGCTGTTGTTCTTGGGCAAGATAGTTACAAAGCAGTAATTGATGCAATTATAGCTCTAGCAAAAAAAGCAGCAAAAGAACCATGGGAATTAAAAGAAAAAGAAGATGAGATTAAAAACCTACCAACAAATATTAGTAGTGAGTTTGGTAATGATTTTATAGAAGCATATAAAATAATAGAAAAACAAAAGAGATCAGATCAATTATCTTCTATTAGAAATTCAATTTCTGAAAAATATACATCTGAAACACTATCAGCAGTAATAATAGCTGATGCTATCAAAAACGTTGAGAAAGATATTGTTAGAGGAGAGCTAATTAATACGGGTAAAAGAATTGATGGAAGAGATACAAAAACTGTTCGACCAATTGTTTGTGAAACAGGTATACTTGAACGTACACATGGATCAGCATTATTCACCAGAGGAGAAACGCAAGCAATTGTTGTATCAACTTTAGGCACTGGTCAAGATGAGCAAAGAATTGATGCTATTGATGGAGAATATACTGAAAATTTTATGCTTCACTATAATTTTCCACCATACTCAGTTGGAGAAGTCGGTAGAGTTGGTTCAACTAGTAGAAGAGAAATTGGTCATGGAAAACTAGCATGGAGAGCAATACATCCAATGTTGCCATCAAACGAAAAATTTCCATACACTTATAGAGTTGTCTCTGAGATTACAGAATCAAACGGCTCTAGCTCAATGGCAACTGTGTGTGGCACATCTATGTCTTTAATGGATGCAGGTGTACCACTAGAAAGACCAGTGGCTGGAATTGCGATGGGGTTAATTAAAGAAGATGATAAATATGTAATTTTGTCAGATATCTTAGGAGATGAAGATCATTTGGGAGATATGGATTTTAAAGTAGCCGGAACTTCAGAAGGCATTACATCTCTTCAAATGGATATTAAGATAACAAGCATAACGCCTGAAATAATGAAAGAAGCTTTAGCTCAAGCTAAAGATGGACGCTTCCATATATTAGGCGAAATGGCTAAGGCAATTGATAAACCAAAAAAATCAATTTCACAATACGCACCAACAATAACTAATCTTCAAATAAACAAAGATAAAATTAGAGAGGTTATTGGTAAGGGAGGAGCAGTTATTAGAGAAATATCTGAAACAACTGGAGCTAAAATTGAAATTAATGATGAAGGTTTAGTGAGTATTGCAGCTGTAGATCAAAAATCTGGAAATGATGCATTAGAATGGATCAAAGGTATTGTTGAAGAGCCAGAGATTGGAAAAATTTATGATGGTAAAGTTATAAAGATAATGGACTTTGGTGCTTTTGTTAATTTCATGGGATCTACAGATGGACTAGTTCATATTAGTCAATTAAAAAATGAAAGAGTGGAGAAAGTTGAAGATGTTATTAGTGAAGGAGATATGGTTAAAGTAAAAGTACTGGATATCGATTCAAGAGGAAAAATAAAACTTTCTATGAAAGCAGTTGACGCAGAAGAAAACGCTTAAATTACCAAAATTAATTGGACACAGAGGTGTAAAAGATCTGTGTCCAGAAAACACTTTAGAATCTATTGCTATGGCATTAGAATTAGGCCTAACCTTTGTAGAAATCGACGTAAAGATTTCCAAAGATAAAATTCCAATTTTATTACATGATGACAAGTTGGATAGAACTACAAATGGGAGAGGACTTGCAATTGATTATGATTATGAGAATATAAAAAAACTTGATGCGGGAAAATTTTTTTATAAAAAAAACACAAATATCTTTATTCCAAAATTAGAAGATGTCTTAAGTCTATGTATTAACAATAATAGTAATTTAAATATTGAATTAAAACCCAATAAAAATTTTGAAAAAGAAAATACTCTTCAAATTTACGGACTTACAAAAAATATTCATCAAATAGATATTTTTTTCTCATCATTTGATATGATTTCTATTTTAGAAATTTCAAAACTTTACCCTCAATCTTTTCGAAGTTTTCTATTAGATGATTTTAAAGAAAATAATATTGATGATTTAATTAATTTATCAATTAATAATGATTTAAAAATTTGTGGATTAAATATAGATCTTGTATCAACTGATATTATTAAAAAAATTAAAGAATCTAATATGTCAATTACTGTTTATTCAGATAAAAATATAAATTTATCTAACGCTAAAGAGATTTTCTCATTAGGTGTAGATAGTATTTTTATTGATAATCCTAGAGATTTATTTGGAAAATTTTAAAGTTTACTTGGCATTCCAATAATATTGTAACCACAGTCAACATAATGTATTTCACCAGTAACTGCAGAAGATAAATCACTAACAAAGTATAAAGCAGATTTACCAATTTCATCTAGTTGCGCATTTCGTTTCAATGCTGAATGTTCTTCAGTAAATTTAAACACCTCTCTAGCATTATTTATTGCTGCACCAGCAATAGTTCTCATAGGTCCTGCTGATATTGCATTCACACGAATATTTTTTGTACCTAAATCCACACTCAAGTATTTTACACTTGTTTCTAAAGCGGCTTTTGCAATTCCCATTAAATTATAATTTGGTATCACTTTATTTGAGCCGTAAAAAGTAAGGGTTAGAATACTTCCTCCATCATTCATTATAGGTTCATAACTTCTTGCAAGACTAGTTAATGAAAAACATGATATTTCCAAACAATTAATAAAATTATCCTTCGTAGTATCAACATATCTACCATTTAATTCTGATTTATCTGCAAATGCAACAGCATGGATTATAAAATCAATTTTACCCCATTTTTTTCTTATAATTTCTACAGATTTATTTATTGAGTCATCATTATTGAAATCACATTCTATCAGTATTTTTGAATTAATTTTTTCAGAAAGTGGTTTTACTCTCTTCAATAATATTTCGTTTTGATAACCAATGGCTATTTCAGCACCATTATCAGCAAGCTGTTTCGCAATTCCCCATGCAATTGAATGATTATTTGCAATACCAAATACTAAACCCTTTTTATTTCTAAGCATGATATTTTGAAAATACTAATGTTGCATTTGTACCACCAAAACCGAAACTATTTGACATAACATGCTCAATTTCTAAATCATTTTCGGTTTTTAAAAGAATATTACAGTCCTTAGCACTATCATCAAGCTTTTCAATATTAGCAGAACCACTAATAAAATTATTTTTCATCATCAATAAACTATAAATTGCTTCATGCACACCAGTCGCCCCTAAGGAATGTCCTGTTAAAGATTTTGTCGAGCTCATTTTTGGAATATTTAAACCAAATACATTTTTGATTGCTTCTAATTCTTTTACATCTCCAATTGGAGTACTTGTTCCATGTGTATTTATATAATCAATCTTACTATCAATATTTTTTAACGCCTGCTTCATACATCTTTCTGCTCCTTCTCCAGAAGGCTGAACCATATCATATCCATCTGACGTTGCTCCATATCCTGTTATTTCACCATATATTTTAGCACCTCTAGCTTTTGCATGCTCTAATTCTTCAAGTACTAAAGTTCCACCTCCACCAGCAATTACAAAACCATCTCTATCTGCATCATATGCCCTTGAAGATTTGTTTGGAGTAGAATTATATTTTGATGACAAAGCACCCATTGCATCAAATAAAATTGATAAAGTCCAATGGAGCTCCTCACCCCCACCAGCAAAAACAATATTTTGTTTTCCCATCTGAATTAGTTCGTATGCATTACCAATACAATGTGAACTTGTAGAACATGCTGAAGTAATTGAATAGTTAACTCCTTTAATTTTAAAAGGAGTCGCAAGAGTTGCAGAATTTGTACTAGACATTGCTCTTGGTACCATAAATGGCCCAATTTTTTTTGAACCTACACTCTTTCCAATTTCAGAAGACTTAAATAAATTTTGTGTAGATGGACCTCCTGAACCAACAATAATTCCAGTCATTTCATTTGAAATATCACTATCCTCTAAGCCTGAATCTTCTATAGCATCTTTCATTGCAATATAGTTATATGCTGCTCCATCACCCATAAACCTGAGTAATCTTCTATCTATTTGGTTGCTAATATCTATGTTTGGTTTACCATGTACAAGACTTCTAAAAGAAAACTCCTCATATTCTTCTGCACTTGTAATCCCAGATTTTAAATTTTTAAGACTGTCTATAACATCTGATTGACTATTACCAATGCATGATACGATACCTAAACCTGTTACTACAACTCTATTCATTATTAATTCTCAGGTGAAAATAAACCGACTTTCATATCTTTAGCTTCATAAATTGTCTCACCGTCAGCTTTTAAAACACCATCTCCAACTCCTAAAATTAATTTTCTCAGTATAAGTCTTTTAAGAGATATATGGTAAGTTACTTTTTTGACTTTTTGTAATACTTGACCGGTAAACTTAACCTCACCAACTCCTAAAGCCCTACCTTTCCCTGGTTGGCCAAGCCATCCTAAATAAAAACCAAGTAATTGCCACATAGCATCCAAACCTAAACAACCTGGCATTACCGGATCATCTTTAAAATGACATTCAAAAAACCATAAGTCTTCTTTAATATCTAATTCTGCAATAACTTCACCTTTAGAAAATATTCCACCATTCTCATTTATTGAAGTTATTCTATCAAACATTAACATAGGAGGCATTGGAAGTTGAGCATTCCCTTTTCCAAATAGGACACCTTTTGCACAATCAATTAATTGATCGTAGGTAAATGAATTTTGTTTCATAATTTAAATTAAACTTTTTTTATGTATTTATCAATTAACTTAAACTGAATTTAAGTAACAATCATGTTTACTTTTAATAACAATATTATCAATACTTAATTTTTTTCCATCAGAAATTGTCATTATATTAGTTTCATCATTTAAATTTAAATAATAATTAATTATTTTTTGTGCAGCAATCAAACCTGCTAACCCTGCAGAAATGCCTGAAATACCCACTACACTACATCTAGGAAGATCAACATCATCTTTGTTAGGAAATATACAATTTAAACATAGATGATTATTTTTATTTGAATTATTGAAGAGAATTATTTGCAAATCATGTCTTAATGCAGAGGAATATAAAAAATTGATTGAGTTTTTAAGACAATATTCATTTAATAATTTAGAGCTGAACCAATCATCAGTTGCATCAACAATTATAGAACATTCTTTTAAAGAATTTAAATTTAAAGAATGAATATTTTCATCAATAATATTAATTTTACACTCTGGATTGATTAACTTTAATTTGTATTTTGCGACATCAACCTTTTTTTTCCCAATATCATTTAAATTAAACAAAATTTGTCTATTAAGATTACTTTTTTCAACAATGTCTCCATCTATTATTAATAATTCTTTAATTCCAGAGTTTACTAAATATTGACTTAAAGGACATCCTATACCTCCCATACCAACAATACCAATTTTTATGTTAGATAATTTTTTTAGGTTTTCTTCTGAAAATTCGCTTAAAATAAATAGTCTGCTAAAAATTTTATATTCTTCTTCAGAGTAATTATTCATAACTCTATATAGTATTATAAATTTGTTCTATAATTTGCTTTGCACAATTTACCTTTGTCATTTTTTTAAATTTTTTTATCTGGTTTTTTGTAATTATTGATATTCGATTATAATCTGAACCAAAAACTTTATTTTTACTATCTATTTTATTGTAAACAATCATATCACATTTTTTTTCTACTAATTTTTTTTTGGCATTATTAATGCTTCCTGTTTCAGCTGCAAAACCTACTAAATATTTAGGTCTTTGAGTTTTACTTTTTCCAATTTTTTCTAAAATATCAATATTCTTACAAAGACTAATTTTTAATTTTTCATTTTTTTTAATCTTGGATTTATTGATATTTTTATTTTTGAAATCTGATACTGCAGCAGTAAAAATTCCTATATCAATTTTAGAAATTTTTCTAATTTTCTGATACATTTCGTTTGCAGATTTTATTTGAATAAATTTCAAATTTGGTGGAGGGTCTAAATTTGTTGGTCCAGATACCAAGATTACATTCGCTCCATATAAAACAAGTTGTGAAGCAATTTCATAACCTTGTTTCCCTGAAGATTGATTTGAAATAAACCTAACTGGATCAATCATTTCAATTGTTGGTCCTGCTGTTACTAGGCATTTTTTATCTTTTAATAAATTAATATTTTCTAATCTGCTTAAAATTTTATTTACTATATTTTTTGAGTTATCAATTCTACCTAAACCAAATTCTCCACATTTTAGATTTCCAACTTTTGGTCCAATAAACTCATGACCACTATCTTTTAATAATCTCACATTTTTCTGATTAATTTTATTATGCCACATAAAGCTATTCATTGCAGGGATAAACAAAATTTTTTTACTTGAAGCAAGTAACGTATTAGAGGCTAAATTATCTCCATATCCATTAGCAAACTTTGCAATAGAATTAGCTGTAGCTGGACACACAACTATTATATCATTATCTCTTGATAAATTTATATGAAGCATCTTATTTTTTTTCTCATCTTCATCAGTAAATATTCTATTTTTAAGTAATTTTTTTATATCTGATATTTTTACATATTTCTTTGCCTCTTTAGTGAGAATGCAGCTAATTTTAACTTCATTAATATTCAGCAAAGTAATAATATCTTTACATCGAGATGCTGCAATAGAGCCAGTTACTATGATTAAAATTTTTTTCATTACGGTTTATAACCAGTATGTATAGCTACAATTCCATTGAATAGATTAATAGTCTCAACTTTCGTAAATCCATAATCAATTAGATTCTTACTAAGCTCTTCTTGTGAAGGAAATAAATCAATGCTTTCACTCAAATACTTATAAGCATTTTTATCTTTAGCAACTATCTCTCCTAATACAG
>CACLBK010000002.1 GCA_902605135.1 uncultured Alphaproteobacteria bacterium | reverse complement strand
TTACATATTCGTATACTGATCCAATTAAAGGAATATTCAATCTAAATTTAAATAATTGGACAATGATAGATATTGGTGCAAATGTGGGAACTTACTCTATTGCTGCTACAGAAGCAGGTGCTTCAAAAGTATTTGCTATAGAGCCAGGAAGAACTTTTAAAAGACTTAAGTACAATGTTAATTTAAATAAATTACAAAAAAAAATAAAAATTTATAATTTTGGAATTTCTGAATCAGATGGATACTTAAACTGGTATGAGGAATTAAATAACATAGGAAATGCACATTTATTAAAAGATAAAAATGATATTGATTTATCAAAAACTAATACTTTTTTAAGTGAAAATTTTATCAAAGTAAAAGTTAGAACATTAAATTCATTCGTGAAAGAAAATAAAATAGATAAAATTGATTTAATTAAAATTGATGTTGAAGGAATGGAATGGGATATAATTAAAAACTGTGAAAAAATCATTAAACATCATAAACCAATTTTTTTGATTGAAACACATAGAATGATGTCAGATATTATAGGATATGACTGCATATCTCCTATTTTTAATTACTTATATAAACTGAATTACAAAAGTTATTCATTTGAAAATAATAAATTTGTAGATTTTATTTATCCTAATTTTCCAATGGATACTTTTTTTATACCTAATGAAATTAACAATAAAAATAATTAGAATTAATTGGTTGCGGGAGTAGGATTTGAACCTACGACCTTCAGGTTATGAGCCTGACGAGCTACCGGGCTGCTCCATCCCGCGATATAAATTCGACTGTTAGTACTATAGTATTCAAATTACAACAAAAAAAAATTTGGTAGCGGAGGAGGGATTTGAACCCCCGACATCACGAATATGAGCCGTGCGCTCTGACCAACTGAGCTACTCCGCCAAAGATTTAATTTTAAATACTAAAAGACTCCCCACAACCACAAGTACTTTTTTCGTTTGGATTATCAAAAACAAATCTTGAAGCAAGTTTATCTTCCCTATAATCCATTACTGAACCTAATAGAAACATTGTAGCTTTTGGATCAATTAATACTTTTGCTCCATCTTGATCAATAATTTCAAAATTTTTAAAATCAGATGATTTACCAAAATCTAATTTATATGCATATCCACTACAACCTGACTTATCTACTCCAATCACAACAGAGTCCATGCCATTAGGAGCGTTGGACATTATTTTTTTAATTTGTTCAGTTGCCTTTGATGTTATGGATAAAACGTTATTCATATTATTATTATAAATTAAATTAAAAAATATCCAAAGCAAGTTTTGCTTCTTCGGACATTAAATCTTTATGCCACTTTGGATCCCAAACTAAAGAAACTTCTATAGAATTTAGGTTTGATAGTTTTTCAACTGATTTTCCTACACTTTCAGGCATAGTTCCTGCCACAGGGCAGTTTGGGTTAGTAAGTGTCATTTTAATTTTAATGTCGTTATTATCATTAATCTTAATTTCGTATATTAAACCTAAATCATATAAGTTTACTGGTATCTCAGGATCAACGACCTTCCTAATGCACTCTATGACTTGATCTTTAATAATTTTAGTGGTGATGTTTGAATTATTAAATTTTTTTATATAACTTGTTTTTTTGTCTGGTAAAAAATCTTTCAATTGTTTTTCTTCCATAGACTATAATAATATTTTAGTAATTTCATTGATACTATCTACTAAATGATCAACGTCATCTATTGTATTATATACACCAAATGAAATTCTAGAAGTTCCAGTAACATTAAAGTGTTTCATAAGAGGTTGACAACAATGATGTCCTGTTCTTATTGCTATGTTTTTTTTATCTAACATCGCACCCAAATCAGAATTATGCACCCCTTCAATATTAAAAGAAATGATTGCACCTTTATTTTTATTTGATCCATATATTTTTATATTATTTAATTTTGAAAGTTTTTCATAAGCATAATCATGAAGTTTCATCTCATGATCATAAATAACATTTGGATCTACTTCATTCATAAAATTTAATGAGGATGAAAATCCGATGACTGAAGCAATAGGAGGAGTACCTGCCTCAAATTTTTCATAACCAATTGCATACGTACTTTTGTCAATATCTACATCATGAATCATTTGCCCTCCACCTTGATAAGGAGTAAATTCTTCTATCCACTTATCTTTCATATACAGTACACCAAGACCTGAAGGCCCATACATTTTATGTGCAGAAAAGACATAAAAATCAGGATCTAAATCTTGTATATCAACTTTTTTGTGAGGAGCAAATTGACAACCATCAAGAAGCAGAGGTATGTTATCTTTTTTTGCTATATCTTTAACCTTATCAAAATTTGTTATTGATCCAGTAACATTTGACATGTGTGTTAATGATATAAGTTTAGTTTTAGAATTAATTTTATCATTTAATTCGTCGAAATTAATTTCAATATTCTCATTTAATCCAAGAGGTAATATTTTTATTTTTTTCTCAATTAAATGCCAAGGTATTAAGTTAGCATGATGCTCAAGAAAACTTAATATTATTTCGTCACCATCTTTTAAAAAATTTTTTGACATACAAGATGCAACTAAATTTATTCCCTCAGTCGCACTTTTAACAAAAATAATATTCTTTTCAGATGTATTTAGATAATGTGCAACTTTTTTTCGTGCATCTTCAAATTTTTTTGTTAATTTTGAACTTAGTTCATAATTACCTCTATGAATATTTGCATATTCATTTGTATAACAATTGGTAGTAGCCTCAATCATTTCATCAACTTTTAATGCTGATGCCGCAGTATCTAAAAAAACTAGGTTAGGATTTTTTTTGAATACGGGAAATTTTAATTTTACATTTGAAATATTCATTTTACTTTACTTAAATATCTTACTAGTTTCTTTTGTATAATTTCAGACATTTGTTCATTATCAATACTATTTAATTCTTCATTAATAAATGATGATATCAATATTTTAGTTGCTGCAATTTTGCTCATACCCCTAGATCTAAGATAAAAAATAGCATTTTCATCTATTGGTCCAATAGTTGAACCATGACTACATTTTACATCATCAGCATATATTTTTAATTCAGGTTTAGAAAAATAAGATGCATTATCGGATAAAAGTATTCCTTTGCTGAGCTGATATCCCTCTGTTTTTTGGGCCACTTGATCGACATACGTGTTACTAAAGTATGTTGCTTTAGAACGATCGCTCAAAATACCTTTATAAACTTGATTACTTTTACAATCTTCAGCTAAATGCTTAACAAATGTTTTGTTATTAGATGTGTTATTATCTTTTAGAAAAAATATTCCTTGTAAATCGACTTCTGAGTTGGTTTCTATTAATTCAGAATAATGAAAATTTCTTACATAACCTTCAGAAAAATTATATATTTTTTGAGTATAACTAGAATCTTTTTTACATGAGGAATGACTTGTTATTATTAAATTATGATTTGGAGAATTGTCTTGTATTAAAAAATGCTTTAAGTAAGAATTTTTCTCTAAATTAATTACATTTAATATATTTGACATAGAATTATTTTTATTTTCATATTCTTCAATAAGATTTAGGGATGATCCTTCTTCACAAATAAAATTATTTTTTTGGAAAATAGTTAAATCGTCATCTGTTACAATGTTTGATATTTTTATTTTAATATTATTATTTTTTTTAATAAGTATCTTAAAACCACTGTTTAAAAATAATGAATTTAGATTTACAAAATGATCATTGTTTTCAATTGTGTTATTTTTAGAAAAGTCATTATAATCTTCATCTAAAATTTTAATAATTTCAATTTTGTCATCTTTAAAACTTGAACACTGACCATTAACAGAAACAATTGAATAACTATTTTCTTTATTATTGTTTATTACTGATGTTTCTTCTGGGTTCAAATATTTATAATTAAAATCAATAAAGTTTTTAAGATTTACATTTTTAAGACTTTCATTATTTTTTTTATCAAATCTATCATTTTGAAAAATATTTATTAATTTTTCCCTATGATTTTGAATATCTTTGTTTTCTGAAAAAAAGATATTTCTTTTATTTTTTAGATAATTATCTTGGATATTCATTACTAAAATTTTTGAAATCCATCTTTTTCTATTTCAGCAGCAATTTCAGAACCTCCTGATTTAACAATAGAACCATTTACCATAACATGTACATAATCTGGTTTAATATAATCCAAAAGTTTTTGATAATGAGTAATTATTAAAAATGAATTATCTTTTGTTTTAAGTTTGTTAACCCCATCTGTAACAATTTTAAGAGCATCAATATCAAGTCCTGAGTCAGTTTCATCTAGAATAGCTAGATCAGGATTTAGAATACTCATTTGTAAAATTTCGTAACGTTTTTTTTCTCCACCAGAAAACCCTGTATTAACTGATCTTTTAAGCATATCAATATTTATACCTAAATCACTAGCTTTGGATTTTAAAAGTTTTGCAAATGATAAATTATCAATTTCTTCTTCGTTCATACGTTTTTTTTTTGAATTAATTGCAGAATGTAAAAATGGTGTAATATTAACTCCAGGTATTTCAACTGGATATTGAAAAGCCAAAAATAGCCCTTCTTGTGCTCTTTCTTCAATATTTAAATCGAATAGGTCATTATCTTTAAAATTAACTTTACCATTTAAGATTTCGTAATCCTCTTTACCAGCCAGAACGTTTGCTAATGTGCTTTTACCACTTCCATTTGGACCCATAATTGCGTGAACTTCACCTTTATTAATATTCAAATTAAGCCCTTTTAGAATATTTTTATTTTCAATTTTTACTGATAAATCTTTAATTTCTAAAAACATAACTACCCTACACTTCCTTCAAGAGAAATAGATACGAGTTTTTGTGCTTCAACAGCAAATTCCATTGGCAATTCCTGCAACACCTGTTTGCAAAATCCATTTACTATCAATGAAACTGCTTCTTCATGGCTTAAACCTCTTTGTCTACAGTAATAAAGTTGATCTTCATTTATTTTAGAAGTCGATGCTTCATGCTCAATGACTGCAGTATTATTTTTTGAGTCAATATAAGGCACTGTATGTGCTCCACATTGATTTCCTACTAATAAAGAGTCACATTGGGTATAATTTCTTGCTTTATCGGCTTTTCTTAAAAAAGAGACTTCACCTCTATAAGTGTTTTGTGATTTACCTAAGGAAATACCCTTTGATATTATTTTACTTTTTGTATTTTTTCCAATGTGAGTCATTTTCGTTCCTGTATCAGCTTGTTGAAAGTTATTTGTTATTGCAACAGAATAAAATTCACCAATAGAATTATCACCTTTTAAAATACAACTAGGATATTTCCAGGTAATAGCAGATCCAGTCTCTACTTGTGTCCAGGATATCTTACTATTTTTACCTGCGCAAAGACCTCTTTTAGTAACAAAATTGTAAATACCACCTTTTCCATCTTCATCGCCCGGATACCAATTTTGAACAGTTGAATATTTTATTTCAGCATCCTCTAAAGCAATTAACTCTACATTGGCTGCATGTAATTGATTATCATCTCTTTTTGGAGCAGTACAACCTTCCAAATAACTGACATAGCTTCCTTTATCAGCAATAATTAGAGTTCTTTCAAATTGACCAGTATTTTCTGCGTTAATTCTAAAATAAGTAGATAGCTCCATTGGACATTTTACACCCTCTGGTATGTATACAAAAGATCCGTCAGTAAACACAGCCGAGTTTAATGCTGAAAAAGAATGGTCTCCAGGGGGTATAACCGAACCTAAATATTTTTTTATTAAGTCAGGATGTTTTTGAATGGCTTCTCCTATGGAACAAAAAATAATTCCAAGCTTTTCTAACTCTCCTTTATAAGTTGTTGCAACTGACACACTATCGAAAACAACATCTACTGCAACGCCAGCTAAAACTTTTTGCTCCTCTAAAGGAATTCCTAGTTTATTATATGTTTCTATAAGCTTAGGATCTACTTCGCTCAGATTTTTAGGCTTCTTTTCAAAACCTTTTGGAGCTGAGTAATAATAGATGTCTTGATAATTAATCTCAGGAAAGTTAAGGTTTGCCCATTTAGGTTGTTTCATTTTTTTCCATTTTGAATATGATTTTAATCTCCACTCAAGCATCCAATCTGGTTCGTTCTTTTTTAACGATATAAATCTAATGGTGTCTTCGTTTAATCCCTTTTTAGACTTTTCATTATCGATATCTGTTACAAAGCCATATTTGTACTTGTTTTTACTATATGTATCTAAAGTATTTAAAGTTTCTGAGTTCACACAACTTAATCTAATTCATTAATTTAAAAATTCTAGTTAATTCAACAAAAACTAAGCAAATTTAGAATTCATTTTAAATTTAAGCGGTAATCCAACCACCTCCAAGTAATTGGTCATTTTTGTAAAAAACACAAGCTTGTCCTGGAGAAGTCCTATCTAAATCTGCTTCAAATGTAAAAGTTCCATGATCACAATTTATATCAAGAATCCCTGGTAAATCCTCTTGAGTTGATCGTATTTTTGCAGAGCAATCAAGACCCCTAGGCAAAATATTACCCCCCAACCAATTAATATTTTTAAAATTGATAACATTTTGCTTTAATTTTTCTTTATTACCAAGGGTTATTGAGTTTTGATCTTTATTTATTTCTATTACATATAAAGCTTCTTTTGAACCACTAATACCGATACCTTTTCTTTGACCTATGGTGTAATTGCTAATACCATAATGAGTTCCAATAACATTATTATCTACGTCATAGATTATACCTTTTTTGTTTACGCTTGGATTTAGATTTTTAACAAGATCTCTATAAGAATGAGAAGTAACAAAGCAAATATCTTGACTATCAGGTTTATCACTTACACTTAGTTTATATTTTTCAGCTAATTGCCTAATTTCTTTTTTTTTGTAATCACCCAATGGAAATCTAACATAATTTAATTGTTCTTGTTGCGTAGCAAATAGAAAAAAACTTTGATCTTTTGAAAAATCTTTAGCTTTATGCAAACTAGCATCATTTAAAGATCCTTTTCTTATTGCATAATGTCCTGTTGCTAATGCATCCGCTCCAATTTTTTTTGCTTCATTAAGTAAATCTGAAAATTTTACTGTTTCATTACATTTGACGCAAGGTAGAGGAGTTTCACCATTTGCATATGAATCAACAAAGTTGTTAATTACCCCCTCAAAAAATTTATCTTGATAATCTAAAACTATGTGTTTGAAATCATTATTAAGAGCTACATTTTTTGCATCTTCAATATCAATACCTGCGCAACATGATTTATTTTTCGATACATTGGCATTGTTGTATAATTTTAAAGTAATACCAGTTACATCATAACCTTGTTTTTTTAACATTACCGCTGCAACTGAGCTATCTACACCGCCAGACATAGCTACGACTACTTTTGTATCTTTTTCAGACTTATCAAAACCAAGAGAATTCATATATTTAAAACATCTATATTTACAAAATCATATAACTTCAATATTAGCTTTATCAAATGGTAGACTTATTAATTCCAGGGCCAGAAGGTAAAATAGAATCGAAGTATTCTCATAATAAAAGAGATGACTCACCTATAGTGATATTGTTACACCCAGACCCTTCTAAAGGGGGTACAATGCATACTAAAATTATATTTAAAATGTATAAAATTTTTATAAAAGCTGGATTTTCAACAATTAGGTTTAATTTTAGAGGCGTGGGGAAGAGTGAAGGGTTTTTTGATGATGGTGAGGGTGAATTAAGTGATGCAGCTTGTGTATTAGATTGGTTACAACAATACAATACTAATTCAAAAATCTGTTGGGTGGCTGGTTTTTCCTTTGGAGCTTGGATAGCTATGCAGCTTTTAATGAGAAGGCCAGAAATAAATGGATTTGTAAGTGTATCACCTCCCGCAAATTTAAGAGATTTTAGTTTTTTAGCTCCTTGTCCCTCATCAGGCTTAATCGTGCATGGAGATAAAGATAATATTGCTTCCTTTGATTCAACAAAAATACTAGTTGAAAAACTACAGCAACAAAAAAAAGTAGACATTAAATTTAAACCAATAAAAGGTGCAGACCACTTCTATGAAAGTTATTCAAGTCAATTTGAAGACTCAATTAATGAATATATAAATCAAACAATTGAAAAATAGTAATTACCAATGAAATTTAAATCAGAATTTCTTAATGAAATTAAGGAAAGAGGTTTCATATATCAAGATATTGATATTAAAAATTTAGATCAGATAATTTCAAAAAATAAAATATCAGGTTATATTGGATTTGATATAACCAATGATAGCTTACATGTAGGAAGTTTAATTCAATTAATGCTTCTTCACTGGCTTGATTATTATGGACATAAATCAATTTGCTTAATTGGCGGAGGAACAACATTAATTGGAGATCCTTCAGGGAAAGATGAGACTAGAAAAATATTAACTAAAAATGAAATTGATAAAAATATTGACAATATTAAACAAATATTTGGAAGATTTATTAATCTAAATAAAGATGCAGTAGTTATAAATAATTATGACTGGCTTTCACAATTAAATTATATTGATTTTTTAAGAGAGTTTGGCTCAAAGATTACATTAAACAGAATGTTAACATTTGAATCTGTAAAAAGTAGATTAGACCGTGAACAACCACTAACAATTCTAGAATTTAATTATATGCTTTTACAAGCATATGATTTTGTTTATCTTAATAAGAACTTCAATTGCATTCTACAAATGGGAGGATCTGATCAGTGGGGTAATATTTTAAGTGGGATAGATTTAATTCGTAAAATTAATAAAAAAGATGCATTTGGTATCACATCACCTTTGATAACAAATAGTGATGGATCAAAAATGGGCAAAACTTCTAGTGGTGCAGTATGGCTAAATAAAAATAAAATTTCAAGTTTAGATTTTTTTCAATTTTGGAGAAATGTAAATGATAATGATGTGTCCAAATTCTTGTACTTATTTACTAAATTACCAATTAATGAAATAGTAAAACTATCTGCTTTACGAAATCAAGAGATAAATGAAGCAAAAAAGATATTAGCTTATGAGGTAACTAAAATTGTTAGAGGAAAAGAAGATGCTTTAGAAGCTTTTGAGATTGCTAATAATACTTTTAATACAAATATTATTGATAAAAGATTACCAAATATATCACAAAAAGAATCAGATATAAAAAATGATAACTTCACTATTTTAGATGCAATTGAAAAACTGAATTTAGTTAAAAGTAGAAGTGAAATAAAAAGATTAATTAAATCTGAGGGTATTAAAGTAAATGATCAATTATATAAAAATAATGATTTATCTTTAAAAAAATATTTAGGGCAAAAAGAAATTAAAATAACAGTTGGTAAAAAAAAGGTAGGTATTTTAAAAATACTTTAGTAGGTTTATAAGGTTAGAGAATTTTCTAAAAAATTATCTATTTTTCCATCTAAAATATCATTTACATTAGAAGTTTCATAACCAGTTCTTAAATCTTTTATTTGTTTGTAAGGATGTAAAACATATGATCTAATTTGATTACCCCAACCAATATCTTTTTTCTCTTTATTTTTTATATTTTCATTTTCTTTTCTTTTTTGAAGTTCAGTTTCATAAATTCTTGATTTAATCATTTTCATTGCATTAGATCTATTTTTATGTTGTGATCTATCACTTTGACATTGAACAACTATGTTAGTTGGAAGATGAGTTATTCGAACAGCGCTATCAGTTTTATTTACATGTTGGCCACCTGCACCGGATGCTCTGTATGTATCGATTCGTAGATCGCTATCTTTTAAATCTATCTCAATTTTTTCATCAATTTCAGGATAAACCCAAACACTTGCAAAACTTGTATGCCTTCTTTTATTGCTATCAAAAGGTGAAATTCTAACAAGTCTGTGAATTCCACTCTCAGCTTTCAACCATCCATAAGAGTAATTCATAAAAACTTTTAATGTACATGATTTTATCCCAGCTTCTTCACCACGCATTTCTTGTAAAAGTACAGCTTCACAATTATCTTTAGTATCACACCATCTTAAGTACATTCTTTGTAACATTTCTGCCCAATCTTGACTTTCTGTACCACCAGCTCCAGCATGTATCTCAATAAATGTATTTAGATGATCAGCCTCATCATTTAACAAACTAACATAACGAATTTTTTCTGATAATTTTAAAGTTAATCTAACTTCCTTATTAAGTTCACTTAATAGTGATGCTTCATTATTTTCTTGAATATAATTATATATTTCTTGATTTTCATTTATTAATTTTTCTAAACTATTAAAATCATTAATTGTGTTTTCAATATTTTTAATTTCTTGAAAAATGCTTTTTGCATCATCTTTTTTCCAAATATCAGGATCTGAACTTTTTATTTTTAAATCGTCTAATTTACTTTTCAGTAAGTTATAGTCAAACCCCCCTCCTTATAAGATCAAAGTTTGATCTTATTTTTTTTAAATTTAATTCTATAGTTTCAAGATCTGTCATATTTTTACTCTAATAAACCACCTGTTCCCGAAATGGAATTGTTATTAAAATTTTCTAAGCCATCTATTACATTAATTTCATTAGTATATGGTTCCGATCCTAAGATAAAGGGCTCAACTATACTTTCTTTCTCATTGGATACTATACCACTGTTAGGATCAATTCTTACAAAACTTATACCAGATGGTATTCTAAATGGTTTTTTATTTTTATTAATTTTTATTTTTTTTGCTAAATTTTTAAATATTGGAACAGCTACACTAGATCCAGTTTGTTTGTATCCTAGAGATTTAGGTTGATCAAATCCCACATACACTCCAATTACTAAATCAGGAGTGTATCCAATAAACCAAGCATCTTTATTCTGATTTGTCGTTCCAGTCTTTCCTGCAATAGGGATATTTAAATCTTTTAATTTTTTTGCGGTTCCTCTTTCAATTACTCCTTCCATCATCGATGTGATTTGATAAGCTAGTCTTGGATCAATTATAATATTTTTAGTTTCGTCTAAATGAGGTATTTTATTTTTTGATAATATTGTTTTAATTCTACACCCAAAGCATTTTTTTAATCTTGTGTCATAAATTTTTTTTCCATCCTTGGAATAAATACTTGTTATTAATTTTGGTTCAATTCTTTTTCCACCATTTGCAATCATAGCGTATGCATTTGTTAATTCCATTAAAGTCAAAACACCAGAGCCAAGAGACATTGAAAGGTTAGTATCTAAACCTTCATTAATATTGAAATTATTTGCCATATCTAATATTTTTTTCATCCCTATTCTATTAGCAAGTCTTACAGTCATAAGATTTCTTGATTTTTCTATCCCTGTTCTCATTGTAGTAAGACCATAAAATTCATCTACATAATTTGAAGGTTTCCATTTTGGTAGGCCTGGTCCTTGATCAACTACATAGGGTGCATCTAGTATTAAAGTGGCAGGAGAATATCCTTCATTCAAAGCAGCTAAATAAACAATTGGCTTAAAAGCTGATCCAGGCTGCCTTTTAGCCTGTGTGGCTCTATTAAATTCACTTTTTTTAAAACTATAGCCACCTGATAGAGCTAAAATATCACCTGAATATGGATCTAAAACAATTATTGCACCATTTACTTTAGGCTCTTGATTAATGATGAAAGAATTTTTCTTTTTTTCTATGTAAATTACATCACCTTTATTAAAACTTTCATTTAAAAGCCAGTTGTTAAACTCATTTTGTAAATTGACTTCAAATTTAATATTATCTAAATTAATTATTTCTAATTTTTTTTTATATACAGCATCGATGATTACAGTTTGCCATTTTGGTACAAAAGGATTTTTATTGTCATAAAAATCTTTTTTATTCAAAAATTTTTCTAAAGTTGTATTCTCTATTAGACCATTCCACCCTTGTTTTTTTTCATATTCAATTAATCCTTCTATTAGACTAACATCTGCACTCTGTTGAATTTTTGAATCGAGTGCAGTTTTAATTATTAACCCTTCAGAATAAAGTTTTTCTTTACCATACTTGTTGAAAAGTTCTTTTCTAATTTCCTCATAAAAATAATCTGCACCTAAAAACTCGGTATCATTTCGCTTGTATACCTCTAAAGGTTTATTTTTATATTTGAGATCTTGCTTTTTAATAAATTTATTTGCATACATTCTATCTATAACCCAATTTCTTCTTTCCAAAGCTTTTATGTAGTTTGACTTTGGATTATAATTATTAGGTGCCTTAGGTAGTGCTGCTAAATAAGCTATCTCATGAAGTTCAAGATCGTAAATAGATTTATTAAAATAATTTAAACTTGCAGAACCGACTCCATAAGAACCAAAACCTAAATAAATGTCATTTAAATATAATTCTAAGATTTCATTTTTATCTAAAATATTTTCAATTCTTATTGCTAAAATGATTTCTTTTATCTTTCTTGAATAACTTAATTCATTACTAAGTAATAAATTTTTTACAACTTGTTGTGTAATTGTCGAAGCTCCGACTACCCTTCGATCAGAATTTATATTTGTAACGTTTGTTAAAAAAGCTCTAAAAATTGCAACTATATCTATACCGTAATGATCATAGAAATTTTTATCTTCAGATGCTAAAAAGGCATTTTTAATGTCTTTAGGTATTCTGTTTTGAGGTATGAATATCCTTTCTTCTGTATAAAAACTTTTTAAAAGAAAACCATCTGAGCTATAAATTCTTGAAGATAGATTTGGTTTATATTTCAAAATACTTTCATAAGAGGGTAATTCTGATGAATATTGCCAGAGTATATAAAAAATTAAAAATATTGAGATAAATCCAAATATAATTAGTAAAATGAATAGTAATTTAATATAGTTAAAAAACCTAATCATATTGATAATCTACATTGTGAAATAGTTAAAAATATGACATTAAGCAATTATAATACAGATATAAATAAAAAATGATTTTAATACTTAAAAATTTTTACGGAGTTTCGGCTATATGTCAAAGAATATACTTATTGATACAACAAACAATATTGAAACAAGAATCGCAGTTATCGAAGATGGCAAACTTGATGATTTTGAAATTGAACCAAGCAAAAAGAATGCTGTAAAAGGTGATATTTATTTAGCAAAAATAACAAGAATAGAACCTTCTCTTCAGGCAGCCTTTGTTGATTTTGGTACAAATAGAAATGGTTTTTTACCTCTTACAGAAATACATCCTGATTATTTTAAAATCCCTGCTTCAGATGAACAGAAAATTAAAGAACTTAACGATAAAATAAATAATGAACAAGAAGAAGATGATTTACAAAACTCAGAAAATGTAAATGAGTTAGATGAAACCGAGAGTGACAATATTGAAAATAAATCTGAAGAAGAAATAGATAATACAGATGAAAAAACTATTTCTATTAGAAAAAGAAAGAATAAAAAAATAAGCCCGAGAAAAGAATATTTTAATTATTTTAGAAAATATAAAATTCAAGATGTAATTCGGCCTAAACAAGTTTTACTTGTTCAGATCAACAAAGAGGAAAGAGGTTTAAAAGGGGCGGCATTAACAACATATTTATCATTTGCAGGAAGATATTGTGTCCTAATGCCAAATAGTATGAATAGTGATGGTATATCAAGAAAAATTGGAGATGTAGAAGAAAGAAAAAAATTAAAGCAGATTTTATCATCTGTAGAAATACCAGAAAAAATGTCGGTAATTGTAAGAACAGCTGGTATTGGAAGAACAAAAAAAGAAATTTCAAAAGATCTAACATTCCTTGTAAGCCAATGGAATAAAATCAGAGAAATTACTTTAAAATCAGAAGCACCAGAAATGATTCATGAAGAAGGAAACGTTTTAAAAAGAGCAATTAGAGATATGCTCAGTGAGGATGTAGAAAAAATTTTAGTTGAAGGAAAAGATGGGTACGATAAAGTTAAAAAAATTACCAAAAATTTAGCACCAACATTCGTAAAAAAAGTAAAACAATACAAATCTGAAGAAAACTCACTTTTTGCTTCCAATAATATTGAAACGCAAATTAATGATCTTTTTAGTCTTAATGTAAAATTAAAATCTGGTGGCTCTATTGTAATTAACACAACTGAGGCATTAGTTGCTGTAGATGTAAACTCTGGGAAAAATACATCTGAGAGAAATATTGAAAATACCGCCTTAAAAACAAATTTAGAAGCTGCAGTAGAGATAGCTAGACAACTAAGATTGAGAGATCTTGGAGGCTTGGTAGTTATAGATTTCATTGATATGGATGATTATCGAAATAATTTTAAAGTTGAAAAAAGTTTAAAAACAGCGCTAGTAAGAGATAGAGCGAGAGTTCAAATTGGAAGAATAAGCATGTTTGGATTAATGGAACTATCAAGGCAAAGATTAAGATCGAGCTTAATTGATAAATCTTTTGAAAGATGTAATTACTGCAAAGGATCAGGTTTAATTTTGAATTCTTCTTCAATAATTGATCAGATCTTAAAGGTTATTAAAGAAAAAATCTCTGAAAATAAAAATTCAATTATTAACGTTAAATGTAATAGTGGATTAGCAGAAAATTTATTAAACAATAAAAAGAGTGAGATAAATTCATTAGAAAATAAATTTGAATCCAAAATTAATTTTTATTTTGATCCACAATATTCTTTACATGATCCTTTAATTAAAATTGATGAAAATTATCAGTCCAATAATATTGAAAAAACAAATATAAAGAAAAAAAATAAAACTACTAAAATAATAAAAAAAAAGAAAGTAATAAAAACTAAAAAAACAAAAAAAAGTATTAAACAAAATAATTTAGATAGTAATAAAATAAAAGAAGATGATAAAATTGTAACACAAAAGAATTTAAATTTAAACGAGAGTAACACAAACAAAGATGAAGAAAAAACTGGATGGTGGTCTTAAAAAAATATTAGTTTTTTTCTTATTTTTTATTTTTTCTTTGAAAAGTAGTCATAGCTCACAAATACTAGATTACGAAACTGACGAATTCGTTAATCAGATTTTAGAAGATATAATTAAAGTAAATAAAATAAATAAAAAAATTAAATTTAAAATAAATAATAGTAATGAAATAAATGCTTTTGTAGATATTAATAATGTAATTCATATTAACTCTGGATTAATAATTTATTGCTCAGACTATGTAGCACTACTGTCTGTATTAGCTCATGAAGTTGGTCATATAGATCTCAACCATATTGCGCTTAGAATAAAATCGTCAGAAGATAGTAACAAATATAATAAAATAGGTCTTTTATCTATAATAGCTGGTTCAACATTAACTCAAAATCCTCAATTAATACAAGGAAGTATTCTAACTACAGCCGTTATATCAAACCAAAATATTGTCTTTAGTAAAGATCAAGAAATGGAAGCAGATATATATGCATTAAGAACATTAAATTTACTAAAAACTAATTCTAAATCAATTCAAATATTATTAGAGACAATTGAAGGAAAATTATTAGATAAAGGTTTTTCAAAAGATAAACAGAAAATTAGTACTCATCCATACTTTGAAGATAGGATACTATTAATACAAAACTTCAAAGACAAACAAGAAATAAATTATAATAAAAATTATAATGAAAGATTTAACTACATAAAAGCAAAATTTATAGGTTATAGTGATAATGAGGAAGTTTTAAATAAATTAAATGAACCTTTTAAATCTTATGCGGAATCAATTAAAATAGCCAGAAATGGAAATCTAAAAATGTCCTTAAAGAATTTAAATGAAATAATTAAAAAGAATAAAAATAGTTTTTTGTTAGAAACTAAGGCAGATATATTATTTTCTTATGGATATACAGATGAAGCTATAAAATTTTATAAAAAAAATTTAGAAAGATATCCTTCAAATTATTATGCACAGATTAGAATATTTGAAAATATTGAAATAAAAAATTTATCTAATAGTGATACTGAGATAATTTTTCAAAATAATAAAGATCTTTTATACAAATTTTTTAATAATAAAAATATTCTATTAAAATATATTGAATTAGCACAAAAACTAAATAAAAAAGAATGGTTAAAATTCTTTAACTTTGTTTTATCAATAAATAATATCGAAAATGAAGATTTTGAAATACAAATTACAAATTTTAAAAAAACTAAAGATAAAGATTTGTTGAAACTAGTTAAAATAATTCAGAACATAAATTAATGAATGGATCACTAGTATACCAAGATTATATAAATTTAATTAATAAAAATCTTATTATTACAAAAAATATTCAAAATACTCAAATACAACCATCAAGTATAGACTTGTCACTAAGTGAAGAGTGTTATGAAATTAAGCATAGTTTTTTATCCTATAATTCAAAGGTTAGAGATAAATTAAAAGATTTAGCTATAAAAAAAATAAATTTAAATAACGAATATATATTTAGAAAAAACAAAACTTACATTGTTAGACTTAATGAATGTCTTAATTTAAAAAATAATATATTTGGTCACTGCAACCCCAAAAGTAGTACTGGGAGATTAGATATTTTTTGTAGATCACTTGTTGATTATGCAGAAGAATATGAAAAAATTCCTATGAATTATGAAGGTGAAATATTTTTAGAAATAACATCAAGATCATTTGATGTATCATTCAAAAAAAATAATTCTTTAAATCAATTGAGACTTGTAAGTAAAAATCATAATTATTTGACTGATAAACAACTTATTGATCTTAGTAAAAAGCAAAAAATTTCAAATCAAACTAGTAGCGATATTAAAATTGATAACGGATTAAAGTTATCAATTGATCTGGCTAGATCAAAAATAATTGCTTATGTAGCTAAAGAAAATACTCCAATTTTAAATTTTTCTAAAATTAAATATCATAAAATAAATGATTTTTGGAAAATAATTAGAAAAAATAATAAAAAATTAGTAATTGAAAAAAATAAGTTTTATATTTTGAGATCAAAAGAGAAGGTTGTGATACCATCAAATTTAGCTGGAGAAATGATACCATATGATACAGGCATTGGAGACTTTAGAGCACATTATGCAGGTTTTTTTGATCCAGGTTTTGGTTTACATAAAGGATCATATGCAGTTTTGGAAGTAAAAACAAATGAAGTACCTTTTTTATTAGAAGATGGTCAAACTATAGCTAGAATTAAATATGAAAAGTTGAACAAAAATAGTAATATTGTATACGGAAAAGATATTAAATCAAATTATCAAAATCAAGGTTTAAAATTAAGTAAACATTTTAAATAGAATGAAAAAAATTTTAATTATTAATGGCCCTAACCTAAATCTATTAGGTAATAGAGAAGATGATATTTATGGTAAAGACAGTTTAGCTAAGATTAAATCTAATTGTGAAAAAACAGGTATAGAAAAAAAATTAGAAATTATATTTTTCCAATCTAACAATGAAGGTGAAATAATTGATAAGATTCATGAAGTAAATGATAAATTTGATGGTTTGATCATCAATCCAGCAGCATTTACTCATTCATCAATTGCCATTCTAGATTCATTAAGAGCAATAAATAAACCCAAAATAGAAATTCATCTTTCAAATATTTATGCAAGAGAAGAATATAGAAAAAAAAGTATTACTTCTGAAGGAGTACATGGGTTAATTTGTGGATTTGGTGGAAATAGTTACCTTCTAGGAATTGAAGCAATATACAAATTAATTTATAAATAAGTATGACTAAAATTGATAAAACAGATTTAGATAATATTAAGTTAATTATTAAAGAAACAAAAATTAATGGTGTTGCAAAAATAAAAATAAAAAAAAATGATTATGAAATTGAAATTACCTCAAATGAATTCAGTGGAAACAATGTTTCTATTAAGAAATTTGAAAAAAATACTGAAGTTAAAGAAGTTGATAATGGAAACGAAGTTGTAAATGAGGAAAATATAGTCAAATCTCCAATGGTAGGAGTTGCTTATCTTTCTGCTGATCCAAACTCGCAACCTTATGTTAAAGTTGGTCAACATGTAAAAGCTGGAGATACTTTGTTGTTAATTGAAGCTATGAAGACTTTTAATGAAATTAAAGCTCCTAGATCTGGGATTATTAAAAAAATAGTTACTTTGAATAGTCAGCCCGTTGAATATGGTGATACTCTTATAATTTTTGAATAATGTTCAAAAAAATACTTATTGCTAATAGAGGTGAAATTGCTTTACGTGTACTTAGAGCATGTAGAGAACTTGGAATAAAAACTGTAGCCATTCACTCTGATGTTGATGAAAATGCAATGCATGTAAGAATGGCAGATGAAAGTATTTGTGTTGGGCCAGCATCTGCACAATCAAGTTATTTAAATATACCTGCAATTATAACTGCTGCAACATTAACTGATGTAGACGCAATTCACCCTGGATATGGTTTTTTAAGTGAAAATCAGAGATTTGCCGAAATTATTGAAGAACACAATATTAAGTTTATTGGACCAAAATCAGAACATATCAAAATGATGGGTAACAAAATTGATGCAAAAAAAATAATGGATGAAACTGGGGTGCCAACAGTAAAAGGTATAAATGATTTAAGTGATAAAAATAAAATTGAAGCATTTATAAAAAAAGTAAAATACCCAATTATTGTAAAAGCAGCGAGTGGTGGTGGTGGAAAAGGAATGAGAATTGTCACAGAAGAAGATGATTTGAATAAAGCTATAAATGAAGCAAAAATTGAAGCAAAAAAATCATTTAATGATGAAAATGTTTATTTAGAAAAGTTTTTAACATCTCCCAAACATATTGAAATTCAAGTTCTTTGTGATTCATTTGGAAATGTTGTTACTCTTGGAGAGAGGGATTGCTCTATTCAAAGAAAGCATCAAAAACTTATTGAAGAAAGTCCAAGTTCAGTGCTAACAAATGATAATAGAGAAAAAATTTCTGAACTTTGTAGAAAATCTATGAAAAAAATAGGATATGAAGGAGTTGGAACATTAGAATTTTTATATGAAAATGATGAATTTTATTTTATGGAAATGAATACACGATTACAAGTTGAGCACCCAGTAACAGAAATGGTTACTGGCATTGATCTTGTTAAAGAACAAATTCTTGTAGCTAATGGTGAAAAACTTACAATAAAACAAGAAGATATAAAATTAAAAGGAAGCTCAATTGAATGCCGAATCAATGCTGAACATCCAGAAAGTTTTATACCATCACCTGGTAAGATAACACAATACCACCAACCTGGAGGACTGGGCATTAGAGTAGACTCAGCTGTATATGATGGTTACTCAATTCCATCCCACTATGATAGTATGATTGGTAAGCTAATTACCTACGGCGCAACAAGATCAGAAGCTCTAAAAAAAATGAATAGAGCACTAGAAGAATATGTAATTATGGGAATAAATACAAATATACAACTCCATCAAAAAATTATTCAAACTGATGAATTTAAAAGAGGAAGTTACAACATTAATTTTATGTCAAATTTAATTGAGTAAAATAATTGATTTAAACAGCTTAATAAAATTTTATAAAAAAGCTTACTTTCCGATGGCTGATAGTAAGTATTCTGAAGAAATAAAATTTTATAAGCCAAAAATTAGATTTATTATTCCAATTTCTAATTTTCACTATCCTAAAAAACTATTTAATGAATTTAAAAAAACAAAATACAGTTTTAAAATAGATCACAATTTTGCAAAAGTTATAGAATTATGTAAAGAAATTAAAAGAAAGGATAAAGATACTTGGATAAATGATATTATTTTGGATACATATATTGAATTATACAAAATAGATAAATGTCATAGTGTTGAATGTTATGAAGATGATAAACTAGTTGGTGGTTTATACGGTTTACATATAGGATCATGCTTTTTTGGTGAAAGCATGTTTAGTTTAAAGACCAATACAAGTAAGTTTTGTCTACTTTATTTATTGGCAATATTGAAAAAAAATAATTTTTCCATTTTAGATTCACAGTTTTTCAATCCTCATTTAGTTCAGTTTGGTGCCTATGAGATAGAAACTGAAATTTATGAAAATAAACTAAAAGAAAGTTTAGAAATTGAGAGTTTTTTTAAGGATATTAATAATTTTCAAGAAGTCTTATCATTACTACAATCAACTAACCAAAGATCATAAATAGGATTTTCTAATGGAGTTACATCGGGAGAAGAAGAAATCATCCAGCCTTTATAAATATTAGTATTTTCATTGTTGATAGTATCGTAGACATCTATCAAAACATAATCTTCAGGAATTTCAATTGGAGGAGTACTAGCACAATAGAAAACTTCAATATTTAAAGTTTCCCATGATATATTTGAGTTAACCAAAATATCTTTTGTAGAAACTTTATTAGTGGTCTTATTTAATAACTTGAAAGAAGCATACTTTTTTTCAATAGTCTCAGCAGAGACAGTTAGTGATAAGAGAAATAAAATTGTTACTCTAGTTAGGAGTCCAAGATTTGTATTCTTTTTCTTTTTTTTCTGGATCATAATTTTTTGAAAGAGGATGGGATGATGGAAAATATGCATCACTAGTACCAGTCATATTTGGTTTATGGTTTTTTTGCCATTTGTATTTATGAGAGTAATCAAGTGGAGGATTATTAACAGTTTTATGAAGCCAGGCATGCCAGTGAGGTGGAATATTTGATGCCTCTATTTCTCCATTAAAAATAATCCATCTTTTAGCTTTTAAATCTTTGAAATCTTTAGAGCTACAGTAATATTTATTCCCTAAATCATCACTACCGACTAAGTTTCCATTTAGCCAAGTATAAATTTTTGTTCCTAATGACATTAATATTTCTATAAAGATTAATGAATTACTTTCCAATTAATTTTTTTATTAGCATAAAAATTCTTAACTTGAATATCTTTATAACTTGACAATTCTGGCACAATCCATTGCCTTTTTTCTAATTTAATTTTTTTATCATTAATTGGAAAATTATAATGTTTTGCACCATTAATTGAACAAAATAACTCAAAATTTTCAATTGCATTTTCTTGATCAAAAATTTCTGCATATAATTCTATTGAACAAGGAGATGAAAATATTCCTGGCTTAGATGACATATCTAGTTTTTTTTCTTGAATTGGGTGTGGAGCTGAGTCTGTTCCTAAAAAAAATTTAGCATTATTGTGGCATGCGGCTTTTCTTAATTCTATTAAATCTGTTTCATTTTTAACAACTGGCATACAAAAATGATGTGGATTAATAGAGTTATCGAGAAATACATCTTTTTTTGTTAAAAGCATGTGGTGTGGTGTAATTGTACCTGCAATATTTTCATTTTCTTTCACATAATTAACTCCATATGAAGTTGATACATGTTCAAGTGTAATTTTTAAAAGGGGAAATTTTTTTCTAATAGTGTTTAATTCATCATCTATAAAATATTTTTCTCTATCAAAAATATCTATATCTTCAGCTACTTTTTCACCGTGTATTAGTAATGGACTTTTTTCTTCTTCTAAAATCTCTAAAAATTTAAAGATTTTTGAAATGTCACTCACTCCATGACTTGAGTTTGTAGTTGCATTTGAGGGATAAAGTTTAGATCCAAAGAAAACTTTATTTTGCATACCTTTTCTAAAATCTTCTAGATCTAAATTTTCATTCAAATAACAAGGTATAAGTGGTTCAAAATTATTACTAGATGCTTTATTTAAAAGCTTTTTATAAGCAGATGCTTTATTAGTATCTGTTATGGGAATTTCTGTATTTGGCATTGCCACGCATCTATTATTTATTCTTGAGGAGAAATTAGTAACCATTTCTAACATGTCACCTTCTCTAAAATGTACATGCCAATCATCAGGCTGAATTATTTCAATATTTTTATTCACAATAATTATTTTTTTGTAATGTAAAATAAATCTTTTCTACGCTTATAGAGTCCATATAGGACTTTGTTTTATCAATATTTATACTTTTAAAATAGTCATAGCTTTCATTTGTTCTTATAACTTGTGAATCTTGCGTAAAAGGACCGTAAATCACATCATTTGTTGGGCCAAATAATACTATAGACTTTAATTTTGTGGCTGAAGCCATATGTGATAATCCTGAATCGTTTCCAATAAATAATTTTGATTTCTTCATATAAGCAGCAGTTTGAGTCAATGATGCACCAAATAAATTAATTATCTTATTACTATCAATATTTTTTGATATTACATTTAGATAATTTTCTTCTTCTGATTTTGAACCAACTAAAATAAATTTAATATTTTTATTTTGAGATAAAATTTTGATTAATAGTGAATTATAATTTTTAATACTCCAAATTTTTGGTTTCCAATTTCCACCTGGAAATATAACAAAATATTTAAAATCATCGCACAAATGTTTTGTAACTATTTCTTCTTCTTCTGTATTTGTCTCAATAAACAAATCTGAACAATCAAATTTAAAGTAATTAGATAATTGCTTTACATGGTTTAGATTAGATTTTTTTTTAAAAATAAATTTTTGCTTATGTTTTAAAAAATATGATAACAACGAACTTCTAAAATCAATAATTATATCCCACTTCTTTCCATAACAATTAGAAATTATATCTAACCAATGCATATTGTATCTTTTTTTGGAAACAGTGATTATAGTTTCTACAGATTTAAAGTTTTTGAAAATTGATTTAGCAGATGGACCAATTACAAATGTAAATTTAGTTTCAGGATATTTTTTACTAAAATAATTTATTACTCCAGTTGATAGGATTGTATCTCCAATAAGATTTGACGAAATAACAAGAATTTTCACAGAAATATTACACTTTTAATATATTCAATATATATTTAGATAATTATGAAAGATAAATACTTTTTTCATCATTTGAATTCAAGATTTTTTGAGATTTCTGGAAAAGATAGTAAATCATTTATTCAAAATTTAATTACTAATGACATTGAAAAATGTAATAATGGATCAATTATTTATTCATGTCTATTAACACCTCAGGGTAAATTTTTAGCAGATTTTTTTATATTCAATATAAATGAAAACTATATTTTTGAAACTAATGATAAATTTTATAGTAATTTATTAGGACGATTAAAAATTTATAAACTTCGCTCTGATATAGAAATTAAAGAAATTAATAATCTAAATTCTTATTCATTATTTAATATAGATTATGAAGGTGATTATAATGTTTATTCAAATGATCCTAGAAATATAAACTTAGGTAAAAAACTAATAATGGATAAAAAAATTTTAATTGAAAAAGAAAGATTAAAAGAAATTAATGAAACAGAATATCATGAAATTTTAATTAATCATACAACACCCTATTCACCATTTGATATTTTAGAAAATAAATCTTTATTATTAGAAAATAATTTTGATAATTTAAACGCTATTGATTGGGATAAAGGATGCTATGTGGGTCAAGAAATTACTGCAAGGATGAAATACCGTGGATTACTCAAGAAAAAACTTTACGCGTTAAAAATAAAAAGTGGAGATGTGCTAGAGGGAGATGAGTTGATAGTAGATAATAAAAAAATAGGTACAATTGTATCAAAAGCAAATTCAAATATTTTTGCAGCATTAAATATTAATTTTGTTAATGAAATAAAAAATAAAAATCAAAATTTAGTAATTAATGATTCATTATCTTTTGATTTTTTAAACTGAAAATTTTTTTCTATAAAAACTTACTGGAATTATTAAAATCATAAAAATTATTAGCATTGGAACAAATATATTATTAATTCCATAGTTGTTTGCAATAAATCCTAATGAAGCTGGAGCCCCTATAAATGTTCCATAAACTGCAATTGAAATAATTGTTATCCCTACTCCACTGTCAATTCCCTCAATTTTTCCTGCTAAACTATATGCGATAGGAACAATTGAGGATGCTCCGATACCTAATAATGAAAAACCAATAATAGCTGCATAAATACTGCTGAAATTAGATAAAATTATTAAACTTATAATCGTCGATAAAAATAAAAACAAAATCAAAAGAAAAACTCCGATTTTATCTCTTACCCAATCACCACTAAATCTTCCGATAACCATAAAAATATTAAAACTAAGAGTTGCTAAGCCGATGTAGAAACCATCAACTTGAATAAAATCTCTCATATAGAGAGCTCCCCATGCATCAACACTTCCTTCTGTTAGTGCATTTGCCATTGCAATTAAAGCTAATAAAAAAATAAGTAAGGGCCAAATAAAAAATATGTTTTTTTTACTGGAGTCTTCTGATCTTGTTTCAACTTGTGACTCTAAACAGAGGACAAAATACAAACTCAAAGGAAGAAGAATAATGACATACAAAAGTATATTAAAAATAAAAGAATAATTCCACTCTAGTAAAAAACTTGTAATTAAGGAGCCAAATAAAACACCAAGACTCCAAAATGCGTGAAACCCTGACATCATAGATTTTTTTTCTCTAACTTCTAAATTTGATGCATAGACATTGCATGCTATTTCGAATGCACCATAACTCATACCAAAAACAAATGAGAAAATCATAAAAAGCCATAACTCTTGAATGAAAGGTACTGGCAACCACAAACAACCTTCGGCAATTAAAGTGCATGTTAAAATTGATTTTGTAGAAGTTTTAAGAATAAGAGCGTTTGCAAAGATCATTGCAACAATTGAACCAAGAGCAAATGTTAACATTATGTATCCAACACCTATATAATCAGTTTCAAGCTGATCTTTTATAGTAGGTATTCTAATAGCCCATAAACCAACATAAGCAGCTGTAATGAAAAAAATAATTTTTATTGCGATAATATCGCTAACTTTTTTCATCTAATTCAATTAATTAAAATATTTTTTGTAATATTCAGATAAATTTTCAATAGAAACTCTCTCTTGTTTCATCGTATCTCTATCTCTTACTGTGACACTACTATCTTCTAGAGTTTCAAAATCTACGGTTAAACATATTGGTGTTCCAATTTCATCATGTCTTCTATAATTTTTTCCAATATTTCCTGAATTTTCTAGAACAACTCTACCTAATCCCAATTTCTGCAGATTAGATTTTATTTCTTTAGATAAATTAACTAATTCTTCATTATTTTTTTTAAGAGGTATCACAGCAGCTTTAATTGGTGAAAGATGTGGTTTTAAAGATAGTACAATCCTTTTATTATCTTTATCTATATCTTCTTCAGTATAAGCTTCATTTAATAAAGCAAGAACTCCCCTATCTACACCCGCTGATGGTTCTATAACATATGGTATATACCATTTCTTTTCTTCTAAGTTTTGAACAGCTAATTTTGTTGTTGATGCAGAATTTTTCATAACTTTTGAATCAATTCCAAAATCATTTTGATTTTTGGTATGTGATCCTAAATCAAAATCAGTTCTATTTGCAACTCCTTCAAGTTCTTCCTCACCATGAGGAAACAGATAATTAATATCTACAGTTCTTTTTGAGTAATGTGCAAGTTCTTTTTTCTCTACTTCAATTTTTTTTAAATTTTGTTTTTTTATTCCTTGATCTACCCACCATTCTATTCTTTTATTAATCCAATATTCATGCCATTGATCATCAGTACCTGGTTTAACAAAAAACTCTAACTCCATTTGTTCAAACTCTCTAACTCTAAAGATAAAATTACGTGGTGTTATTTCATTTCTAAAAGCTTTTCCCATTTGTGCGATACCAAAAGGAACAGTTCGGGATGTTGAGTCTAATATATTTTTAAAATTAGTAAAAATTTGCTGACATGTTTCTGGTCTTAAATATGCGAATGATGAACCATCATCTACTGGTCCAATTGCAGTTTTAAACATTAAATTAAAAGGCCTTGGTTCAGTTAAATCTTTAACTTTGCAATCTTGCAATAGTCCTCCTCTTGGGCATTCACTATTTTCTAACTGATCTGCTCTAAATCTAGCTTTACAAATCTTACAATCTACAAGTGGATCTGAGAAAGTATCTTCATGACCGGAATGTTTTAGTACAACTGGCGCACTTAAAATACTTGCATCCAATCCCTCGGTGTCATCTCGTTCATATACCATTGATTTCCACCAAGCTTGTTTAAGATTATTTTTTAACTCGACTCCCATTGGTCCATAATCATATAAACCTTTGATACCGCCATAGATGTCATTTGATTGAAATAGAAAACCTCTTCTTTTACAAAGAGAAACTAACTCTTCCATTGTTTGTGCAGTCATATAACTCTTAATCTTTTGGTTTATATTCTTTCGTTCTTGGATCTTTCTCTAAATCGATTACCGAGTCATTATTTACTTTATTATTAGTGAATTTGTCTTGTTTTTTTTTCTTAAACCTTAAAAATAATATAATAGAGGCTAAAATTACAACTAAAACTAAAAATTTCATCACAGCCCAAACCTAGAAAACATAATTCGTTCTTCTATTTTATTTAAAATTTCATCAGAATTAAATATTGAAGAAGAAAATCTACGTTGTAAAAATGATTTTTTTTGACTGATCATTTTGATTTTAATTTTTTTTCCAAACTTCTCTTCTAAAATTGGTTTTATTGCACCAATACCATCTGCTAAACCTAAATCGATAGCTTTATTACCAACCCAAAATAAACCAGAAAAGATGTCATCTAATTTATTCTGATCGAGTTTTGAACCTCTTCTATCTTTTACATAATTAATAAAATTATCATGAATTTGTTCTTGAATATTTTTTAATCTATCAATGTCTTCCTGTTTTTCTTCTTTAAAAGGATCAAGAAAACTTTTACTTTTTCCAGATGTATACACTCTTCTTTCAATTCCAACTTTTTTTAAAAGATCAACAAAACCAAAACCTGGTGAAATAACGCCTATTGATCCAATAACAGAGTTTTGATCAATATATATTTCATCAGCAGCACATGCTAACCAATAACCACCAGAAGCTGCAACATCTTCAACGAATGCTAAAACTTTTTTGTTTTTTTCCTTTGCCAGATCAATGATCCTTTTTGCTATTAAAGAGGATTGTGTAGGAGAGCCTCCAGGTGAATTAATGACCAAACCTACAACAGTAGATTTTTTATCATCAAATAACTTATCGATTAACTTTTCTAAACTATTGATTGATAAACCAGAGCCTGTTAAGCCTGACTGTGATGATATAATGCCAGATAAACGTAAAACCGGTATTTTAGTACTCTTCGAAAATAACCTTTTAAACATAATATCTAATAACAAATGTTCATCTTTTCTTAAAGCGTTATGTGCATTTGTTTGTAATTTTAGTAATTTGAGTTTAAGTGCGTCAATTAAGTTAATGAATTAACATAATATTCTAATAGTTAAACAATATGGATAATGTTCTTCCACTCAGAAAAAAAGTTTTTTCATTTGAAGATGAAATCAGAGAATTAACAGATCTATGCAAAGAAGATCTAGTATCCGTAAATACCATAATCCTTGATAAATTAGATAGCAATGTACCTTTAGTTCATGAAGTTGGAAAATACCTTATCTTATCAGGGGGGAAACGATTACGACCTCTTTTAACTGTTTCAAGTTTTCATATGACAAGAAATGAAACTAGTGAAATTGAAAATAAAATTAATCATATCGGTCTATCTGCAGCAGTAGAATTTATTCATACAGCAACACTATTACATGATGATGTAATAGATGAAAGTAAACAAAGAAGAGGAAAACCTACAGCAAATGAGAAATGGAAAAATAAAACAAGTGTATTAGTTGGTGATTTTTTATTCAGTAGAGCTTTTCAGTTAATGACAAAATATGGCAACACCGAAACGTTAAAAATATTAGCTGATACTAGTGTTGTAATTTCTGAGGGAGAGGTTTTAGAACTTGCTAATGATAAAAATTTAGAAATAAATGAAAATATTTATTTCGAAGTTGTAAATGCAAAGACTGCCTCTTTATTTAGTGCAGCATGTCAAGTTGGATCAATTAGTGGTCTTGGAACAGAAGCTGAGGTTAATGCATTAAAATCATTTGGAACAAACTTCGGCATGACTTTTCAATTAATTGACGATGCTATTGATTATTCTTCAAACAAAAAAATATTAGGAAAAAATACTGGAGATGATTTTAAAGAAGGTAAAATTACTCTGCCAATAATTTTAGCATATGGAAGATCAAACGATAAAGAAAAAAAGTTTTGGGAAAGAACAATATCTGATCTTAATCAAAATGATGGTGATTTTGAAATGGCTTTAGAAATAATAAATAAATACCAATGTATTGAGGATACTCTAACAAGAGCTAATCACTTTTCAAATGTAGCTGTAGACTCAGTTGATATATTTAAAGATAACATTTACAAAGAAAAATTAGTTTCTCTTGTTACAACAAGCGTTTCAAGAATTTATTAATCAATAATCCTCATAAGATTTTACCTCTACTAATTCAGAGCCAAAGGTTTTATTAATATCATTTTTTACTTTTGCTCTTTCATCATTTGTAAAATAGACTTTTCTAGCTAGATCAATAAATGTTTGATCAAATAGTTTTTTTCTTTCGCACTCTCTAATATCGTCCTCTATATTCCAGAGCTTAGAATTAATGTTTATCAAATTTTCTAAATAATTATTTATTTCTTCTTGTTGAACATAGTTCATCAACGTTTTTTGAAGAAAATCTAATTCTTTTTTGACATGATCAAGTTTAGTTTCATCTCTTATATTTTTCTGTTTAATAATTAATATAGAAATTTTATCTACTAGTTCACCAAGCGATATAGGAGTATTAATGAGCATTAAATTCTTTCATAAATATCTTCGTATCTTTTAATATCATTTTCATCAAGATTATCACCATACCACATTTCAATAATAACTAAATCGTGATCTTTTCTATTAGCCATTCTATGAATTGCTCCTTTAGGAATAAAAATGTTCTCATTTTCTTTTAAATTAGTTACTTGTTTGTCAATTGTAACTTCAGCTTCTCCTTCTGCCACGATCCAATGTTCAGATCTATGTTCATGACTTTGCAGAGATAAAACACCTCCTGATTTTACAAAAATTTTTTTTACTAGGAATTTTTTACCCGATTGAAGTATCTCAAAAGATCCCCAAGGTTTTTCTATTAAAGAATTCATTATGAATGTTTATTTATATATTATATATCTATTTATAAATGATAAAAATATCACCTTCAATATTATCAGCAGATATTCTTAAATTAGAAGAAGAAATTAGATCTTTAGATATGAATGGTGCTGATTATATTCATATAGATATTATGGACGGTCACTATGTTCCCAACATTACTTTTGGACCAAACATTGTTAAATCTATACGTAAGATTACGTCCAAGATCTTAGATGTGCATCTAATGATTAAACCAGTTAAGCAATATATTAAAGAATTTATAGATGCTGGCTCAGATATCATTACCTTTCATCCTGAGGCTGATGATAACGCCCAGGAAATTATTAAAATAATAAATGAAGCTAAAATTAAAGCTGGAATTGCTATTCACCCTAAAGTAAATATTTCTGATATTGAATATTTATTAAATCAAATACAACAAATAATAGTTATGACAGTCACACCTGGCTTTGGTGGTCAAAAGTTTATGCATGATCAAGTGCAAAAAATTAAAGATTTAGATGAAATTAGAAAAAATAATAATTATAATTATGAAATAGCTGTTGATGGTGGAATAAATTATAAAAATGCAAAAATATGTAAAGATAATGGAGCTAATGTGTTAGCACTAGGATCTTATTTATTGTCTCAAAATCAAGATAACTATAGTGAAATAATAAATTCTTTAAGATAATGGACTGGGATAAGTTAAAATCATTCTACGAAATTGCAATCTCAAGAAGTATTTCTAAAGCAAGTGCAAAACTAAATATAAGTCAATCTGCTCTTAGTAGACAAATACAAGATCTTGAATACGATTTAAAAACACCTTTATTTATAAGACATCAAAAAGGTGTGAGGTTAACAGAGCAAGGTGAAAATTTATTTAATACTGTAAATCAAATTAATTTTTCAATTTCTGATTTTGAAAAAAAATTATTAGATAAAAAAACTAAACCAGTAGGTAAATTAACTGTAAGCACAACTGTTGGTTTTGGATCAGCATGGCTAACACCAAGAATAACCAAATTTGCCAATCAATATCCAGAGATAGATGTAAATTTAATAATGAGTGATGAAGAAGTTGATTTATCTGCAAGAGTTGCTGATGTTGCAGTTAGAGTAAAAAAACCGACACAAGCAAATTTAATTTTTAAAAAATTTGTTAATTTTCATAACCACATTTATGGTTCCTCAGACTATCTTCAAAAAAATGGTATTCCACGAAATGTTAATGATCTTGATAGACATGATTTAATATGTTTCGGAGCTGGTTTACCTTCTCCTGTATCTAATATTGATTGGATATTAAAAATTGGTAAAGAAGGAACAAAAAGAAGGCCTAAATTTAGAGTAAATAGTATTTATGCAATGTCTCTTGCTATTGAAAAAGGTGGTGGATTGGCATCACTCCCTGATTACATGGTTGCTGATAAACCTCAGCTTGTACGTGTATTGCCAAATTTAGAAGGTCCTTCTTATCAAACTTATTTTGTTTATTCCGAAGCATTTAAAAATGATAGAAGGCTTGAAGTTTTCAGAGATTTTTTATTTAATGAAGCTAAAGATTGGCATTATTAGTCTTTGACTTAATTTTTTATTTTTGTATACAATTCTTATATTATGGGATATCCAAAAAAACATAGAGGTAGACGCAAAAGAGGTTCTAAATATAGAAGAAACAAAAAGCGTCAAAAGAAGAAATAATTAAATTTAAGTATCTTCTTTTTTAACTAACAAAGTAATCTATATAATTTTAATGTTTAAATTTTTCACTGATCCAAAATGGTATGCCTGGGCTTATATTGGTTCCGCAGTAATATTAACTTCAATATGGGTGCAAGTACAAATTGATGTTCTCATCAATGAATGGTTTGGTGAATTTTATGATATGATCCAAAAAGCACTTGGAACACCAAACGCTATAACTATGCAAGATTACATGGGAGGTCTCTTAAGCTTTGCGCAACTTGCTGCTATTTCAATTGCATTAGGTCTAGCAATTTCTTTCCTTACTTCACATTTTCTTTTTAGATGGAGAACTGCAATGGTTGAGTGGTACCATAGTGTTTATGATCAAGCTAGAACTATAGAAGGTGCCAGCCAAAGAGTTCAGGAAGATACTATTAAATTTAGCAGAATAATGGAAGGTCTTGGGACAAGTTTAATTGAATCAGTTTTAGTTCTTGTAGAATTTTTTCCACTCTTAATGACACTATCAGTTGGTATTCCAATTTTATGGTTTGGGGACTGGCAATATGGATTGGTATCTGGAGCTTTCATTTGGGCAGTTGGAGGAACAGTTTTGATGATTGTTTTAGCATGGCTATTACGACTTGTTGGAATTGAATATGATCTTCAAAAAAAAGAAGCAGCTTACAGAAAAATATTAGTTATTGCTGAAGACGATGGAAGTATTAGGCCGAAATCTTTAGATGAATTATTCCAAGGTGTTAGACAAATTCATTTTAAGAGTTATCTGTACTACCTTTATTTCAGTATTGGAAGACTAGCATACTTACAAGCTAACGTTCTTGCAGCTTACATTTTTTTAGCACCAGCAATTGTTGCTGGAGTAATGACACTTGGAGTTATGCAACAAATTATAAGAGCATTTGGAAGAGTTGAAGGTTCTTTACAATATTTATTTAGAGCATGGCCAACAATAATAGAATTAGCAAGTGTATACAAAAGATTAAGAGAATTTGAGAATAAAATAGAAAAAAACATTCAGGATGAAAAAACTGGTATAGTACGTTAGTGATTTTTCTAGCATTTATTATTATTCCTATAATTGAAATAAGTATTTTTATAACAATCGGTTCCAATATCGGAATTTTGAATACTATTGCAATCATACTAACCACTGCTTTAGTGGGAATATTTCTTGTGCGTAGACAAGGGATCAAATTGTTATTTGATGCACAACAAAACTTATCACAAGGTATAATGCCAACCGAAGAAATTAAAGGGGGTATTTTTCTATTAGTATCAGGATTATTATTGATTACTCCTGGCTTCTTTACTGATTGTATTGGTTTTGCTGTCTTTTTAAAACCTGTCCAAAATTTAATTGCCACTCAAGCAAAAAAATATTTTAACTCACGTATTCGCTATTAACGGATCTATTTTTTTTACCAACTCTTTTAATATTAAAACAAGTTTATGATTTTCAGGATCATCAATTTTTTTTAATGGTGGTAATACGTTATTCCATTCAGAAATATTATCTACAATGGAAAAATAAGCCTTCATTAAACTTATAGGTTCATGTGTCGTAATCACTTGTCTTATTTTTTCTAAAAGACTCTGTAATTCATTAAAATTTTTAATTGAATTTTCATTTTTATAATTTTTCAAAATAAAGCTAAGTAATTTTCCACACACATTTGTACCGGCAGTAATTGCTCCAGCTCCTCCCCTTTTGCTTATACTTAAAGCTAAACTATCATGACCACAAAATACTGAAAAATTATTGAAATATTTTATAACCTTCATCATACGTTCACCGTCACCACTTGAATCTTTTAAACCAACAATATTATTTGGATACAATTTTAATAGTGTTTCAATAGTTTTAAAACTAATGGGAACATATGTGTTTTGCGGAATGTGATATAAAACATATTGAAGTTCACTATCTCCAACATTTTCAATTAAATGACGAAAGTAGTTAATCACGCCTTCATCTGTTACATTCTTATAATAGAATGGTGGTAGTAAAAGGACTGCTCTTACTTTATGCGAGGAAGCATGTTTTGTCATATTAATTGCTTCTTTCAATGAAGATGATCCTGTACCTGGCATAAGAATTTTGGGATCTATTCGATTTGAAATTAAAAAATCTATATGATCTTTTTTTTCTTGAACAGAAAAACTATTTGCTTCACCCGTTGTGCCAAAAATAGCAAGACCATCATGCCCTTCTCTCATTAAATACTGACAATGACGAAGGTAGAGGTCTTTGTTTATTGATAAATCACTTTTTACCGGTGTTAGTACAGCGCTAAAGACTCCATATATTTTATGCATAAAAATATAATAAGATAAATCCTAGTAAAACTCTATAAATAATAAAAATATTAAAGGTTGTATTTTGTATTATTCGCATCATGATGTTTATTGATAATAGTGCAGTAATACATGCAACAAATGCTGCAAATAATGATTGGTATAAATTTATATTTACCTTAGTACTGCTCATTAAATCGAAACTTGTTAATACTAATGATGCTAAAATAATGGGAATAGATAAAAGCATAGAAAAAATTGCTGCAGATGATCTATTAAATCCTAAAAAACGTGCTCCAGTAATCGTAACACCTGCTCTACTTGCTCCGGGTATAAAGGCCAGCACCTGAAATACGCCTATGATAAAGGCCTGCACAAAACTCATATTCTCCCAGGTAGATATTTTCATCTTAAAATGATCTGCTACAAATAATAGTGCAGCAAAAACAACACTTGTCACTGCTACAACCTTGATATCTCTAAAATATAATTGCACAAAGTCAAAAATAAAAAATCCCACTATAACCGCAGGTAATGTTGCAATAATAATTTTAATTAAATTATCATTTAAAGTAAGCTGAAAAGAAAAAAAATTCTTAAGTAGTGCTGTAATATGTGATCTTAGATAAATTATAACTGCTAACAATGTTCCAACATGAACGGCAACATCTGTAAAAAGACCTTGATCTTGCCAACTCATTAATTCTGATACAAGAACTAAATGCCCAGAAGAACTAATTGGCAAAAATTCAGTAAAGCCTTGTACAATGCCAATGATAAAATATTGAAGCTCAAACATTAACCAAAGATTATTTTGCTAAGTTCTTTACCACTTGGCAGGGGTTCAGCACTTTTATTAGAAAAATATTTCTCCATAAAATTTAGATAAACATTATAATCTTTTAATATTTGCATTTTTTGAGCTTTATTTTCATCATCACTGTCTTCCATTTTAACTAATTGAGTGTCAGTTTGTGACATTGCTTCTGGTATCGTTGTAAACGGTCTTTCTTGATTAATAACCAACCTTTCATGTAACTCTCGGTGAACCATTTTAAAATCTTCTTTTGATAGAGTTTTTGGACTTTCATCAAATATAAGTCTTTTTAAAATAAAGTTTGCTCTTGGCTCTTTGATTGAAAGAGCAATTTTATATTTTTCATTCCAGTCATTTTGCTCATGAAACTTTGCTATTTCAGTTGATTGTTTAAAATCGAGAAAGGCATTTGCTGCACTTTCAGGAAATACATTATCTTGAGATTTTTCATCTTCTTTTTCAATACGCCTATCAATTTCCATAAGTTTAAACTTGTCTGCTAAATCTTTATTTTTGAATACTATTTTAGCTCTTTCATTTAGTACATCAGAACCAATCTCATCGTATGGCTCATAATTAGAAGCAATCTTACCTGGTAGAATAATAGGATGCTGATTAGTAATAACGTATCTATTTTTCCTTTTGATAAGTTTTTTAAATTCCTCAGAATTAGCTTCTAGTAATGGTGTCGGATCATGAGCTAAATCAATTGTGTGAAACCAACTATTATATTGTGACTCACATACCATCGACAATGCTTGAAGTTTAATTCTTCCCCCAAAACTTGTCATAAAACTAAATCCTTTATTTTTATTTATATATGCAATGGCATCTTCTTTACTCATCGTCATTTGAAGTTGGTTCCAATTAGTTGTGTCTGCTTCGTTAATATATTTTGTCAGGGCAATTGATGTCTTAACATCTGAAAATGCATCGTGAGCGAATTCGACAGGCAAGTTGTTCATCTCTGCAATTTTTTCTAATTTAAAACTAGGATTACCTCTTTCTGTTAAAGGTGTTTGAATACTTGATGGGTTGATGGCATATAAACCTCTCGCTAAATTTAATGTATCGCCCCTGCTCTTTCTTGTTACATAAGGATAAAACATGTGACTAAACAAATTATATTCGAGAACTGATTCATCAAACTCTATTATATTATGCCCAATAAAAGTAGAGCTCGGATCATCTTTTTTCCAGTCATCAAAAGTTTCATTAATTTTTTTCATTAATTCATAAGATGATTGAGGCGCATCAAGTGCTTCACGCATTCCCTTCAATGTTGTTATTAAAGCACCTGGTTGAGAAATCACAGATGTTCTAGGTCTACAAAATTCATTCATATTTTGGTTTGTTTGATTAAATTTAGCATCAGTAACTATGGCAGCAATTTGCATTATCTGCTCCCATTTGGGAGTAGTGCCAAAGGCAGTTGGATATTCTTTTTTACCCCTACCTGAAGTTTCTAAATCGTAAAATATATATTTTGACACTAAATAAATAACCTTATTGGTATTTATAGACTATTAATTATCTCTTTTGGACCAATAAAAATGATAGAAGAGTGTTGCTAAAATGGCAGCTAATAGAGCATAAAAAGCAATTACAATAATCAGGAAAAATGCGGCATAAATAAAATATCCAATTATTCCAATAAATGTAATTCCAGCCCAAAAATAGATCAGTCTTTCTAAAAATAATTGCATAGTATTTGTATTATACAATAATTATATAAGATTATCAATTTCCTCTCTAGAAGGCATGGAATTTGCTGTACCAATTCTCGTTGTCGATAAGCCAGCTGTGGCACTAGCAAATTTTAGAGCATCTTTAATATTTTGACCTTCAGTAAGTGCTGCAGCAAAACCTGCATTAAAAGCATCGCCAGCACCAGTTGTATCGACTACTGGCTTTGAAAGATTAGCAATAGGTAAAGAAAATTTTTCTTCACTATTAGCAAAGAAAGCTCCTTTTTCTCCAAGAGTTATAACGACATTTTTAATTCCCTTTTCTAATAATTGCATTGCAGCTTTTTCAGCATCTTCATGTGTTTCAACATTATGATCCACATAAAAACTTGCTTCTGTTTCATTTGGTGTAAAATAATCAATCATTGAAAATAAGGACTCATCTATTTCCGCTGCTGGCGCAGGATTTAAAATTGTTTTTACATTTAAACTATGTGCTTTATTTAATGCGTAGGTTACAACATCCTGTGGTGCCTCTAGTTGTGTGAGAAATATACTTGAGTTTTTAATTGCTTCTTCTGCTTTATCTATATCTTCAATAGTAATTGCACCTGCTGCTCCAGGAAAAACATTAATAGCATTAGCTCCCGTTCCTTCATTTACAAGTATGCCTGCAGCGCCAGTTGAATGATCTTTTGAAATAATAACATTACTAAAATCTACACCAGAATTTTTATAAATTTCTGTTGCCATAGAACCAAATTGATCATCACCAATCTTTGAAATAAAAAAAGTTTTTGCACCAGCTTTGGCTGCAGCTACAGCTTGGTTTGATCCTTTACCACCAGGGCCAATAACAAAATTTTTACCAAGAATAGTTTCTCCCTCAACTGGAATTTTTTCTCCAAAGAAAACTAGGTCAGCAACAAAAATACCAAGAATACTAATCGACATAATTATTTATCGATTATCCAAACAGTTCCATCTGGTTTAATAACACCTTTTGTTAAAATAAAATTACAGTAAGGTCGTCTTTCACTTGTGGTAATATACGCATAGGTTGATCTTGATTGCTTATAAAATTCTTGTCTTTCATATGAACCAATTTTCCAATGATCTCCTGATACCTCTTTAATTGCAGCAATTACTTCTTTATTCGCATCATTAATTTTATCTGGTTGATTATCAACTTCCATTCGGTGAACAGCTGAGTCTACGAAACTATCTAATGGAAAAATAGATAAAACAGCTCTCATGACAGTTGTCATATCAAGTCCATCTAATCGGTGAACTCTATTGTGGTTCGAATGAGCAGGATAATTAATATCGGATATAACAAGTCTATCACCATGGCCCATTTCACGTAATGTTTTTAATATATCAGGACTTAAAATAGGATCGACGTTAATTAACATATTTTTAGTATATCACTCTCCGTACGGGATCCAAATATTTTTTACTTGTGTACTTTGATATAAAAACTCTTCTAAGAAATCTTCTTCTTTCGAAGACCAATCAAGATTTTTTGCTTGTGGACACCAAGTTCTTTTTAAATTTGATGTTGTGCTTTGAATAACCTTCAGACGCTCATTATTATTTTCACTAAAAAACCAAATACCATCAATATTTTCATGTTCAGATAAGATATTATTCAAACTATTTTGTTTAGTTGTAAGGATATTAATATACCCAGCTGGAACATCAGAAGTTTCAAGTAGTTGATACAATTCAGTTGCTAAAAGAGATGTCTTTTGTCCTGGAACAATAATACTAGCATTTCCTGCTGCAAAATTTGATCCTAATGTAGTTATTAAACTTAACAGTGGATAATCATCATTTAAAATATTTGCAACAACTCCTATCGGTTCTTTAACAGCTAGAGTTAAACCTCTTATAGGAGGATTATGTATAGAGCCTTCAAACTTATCAGTCATAGCACCGTAATAAAATAATCTTTCGATTGATTGATCAAATTCTTTTTCGGCATCTTTTTGTGAAATACTAATCAGAGATGATAGTAAACTAGAAAAGGTATTTTTTCGATCTTGTAAATTTTCAGCTAAGTAATAAAGAATTTGAGCTCTATTAAAATTAGTGAAAGATTTGCTAACTGCTTTAGATGCAACCTCAACGGTGTCTCTTACATCTTTGCGATTTGCGTTTGGAACATCACAAATAAAATTATTATGAGCATCATAAGAAGAAAAGGAATAACCACTATCAGGTCTTTTTTGTTTACCTCCAATATATAATTTTGGAGTTCTATCGATAGAATTAGATGATTGACCTTTAGATGATTTTTTTCCTCTTTTTGACTTAGAAAGAGGAAGTGGTAATTTTGAATATGCTCTAATACCCTCTGAACCACCTTCTCTTCCAAAACCACTTTCTTTGTAACCACCAAAACCACACGCCGCATCAAATAAGTTTGTAGAATTTATCCAAATAACTCCAGCTTTTACTTTTGGAGCAATATCTAATGCTAAATTAATATTTTCAGACCAAATACTTGCCGCAAGTCCATAAGGCGTATTATTAGCAATGGATACAGCTTCACTAGGTGTTCTAAATGTCATTGTTGTTAAAACTGGCCCAAATATTTCTACTTGAGCAATAAAAGAAGAAGGCGTTACGTTTGTAAATAAAGATGGAGGATAAAATAAACCATTTGTTGGACAAGACCATGAAGGTTGCCATAATTTATTTCCATCCTTTTGTGCTTTATTTACTAAAGAATTAATTTTTTTAAGCTGAACCGGTGCAACTATAGCGCCAATATCAATAGACTTATCTAATGGATCACCAACACGAAGTTTTTCCATTCTTTTCTTAAGTTTTACGATAAATTTTTTCTCAATACTTTCTTGTACTAAGAGTCTTGATCCCGCACAACATACTTGGCCTTGGTTAAACCAAATCGCATCAACAACACCTTCTACAGCACTATCTAAATCTGCATCTTCAAAAACAATAAAAGGTGATTTGCCCCCAAGTTCCATTGTCATTTTTTTATCTGGATTAGTATTTGTTCGAATTATTTTCTTTCCAACTTCAGTTGATCCAGTAAAGGCAATTTTTTTAATATCTTTATGCGATGTTATATGTTCACCAGTAGAACCATCTCCCGTAATAATATTAATTACACCTTGTGGAATTTTAGCTTTTTCACAAAGTTCAGCAAAATAGAGAGCGCTTAGAGAGGTATACTCTGCAGGTTTTAACACTACTGTATTTCCAAGAGCAATTGCAGGAGCAATTTTCCATGCTAACATTAATAAAGGGAAATTCCACGGTATAATTTGCCCAACAACACCAATAGAGTTATTAAAGTTGTTTGTGTTCCTAGCAGCCCACCCAGCATGATAATAAAAATGTCTTGCAACAAGTGGAATATCTATATCTCTTGTTTCTCTTATAGGCTTACCATTATCAATGGTCTCTAAAACAGAAATAAACCTAGAATTTTTTTGTATTAGACGTGCGAGGGCATATAAATATTTTGAACGATCAAACGATGAAAGTTTTGACCATTTGATATGAGCTTTTTTGGCAGCACTAACAGCAGCATTTACATCTTTTTTAGAAGCAACAGACAATGTTGCTATTTTTTTATTTGTAGAAGGATTAATGATGTCTAACTTTTTTGAACTAGACGATTTTACAAATTTACCATTTATAAAAAGATTATTTGGATTTTTTAAATTTTTAATCCAATGAGTAACTTCCTTGCTATCTTCTGGTGCTGGTCCATAAGATATATTTTGAAAATTTTTAATAACTTTATCCATATTATCCTATTGCAAGTTTCTCTTTATTTGCATACCTGCCACTAGTGTAGTGATAGAGTTGTCTTTCTATATCAATTAATAAACTAGAAGCTCCAATTCGCAATAATTTAGGATTAACCCATTTAAATCCTAGCTCTTCTGCTACTAATATTAGAAATTCTAAAACAGATTTTGCAGTTGATATTCCACCTGCTGGTTTGAAGCCAATTTTTTTTCCAGTTTTTGTATGAAAATCTCTAATCATTCTTAACATAACAAGACTATTATTAAGATTTGCGTTTATACTTTCTTTTCCAGTTGATGTTTTAATAAAATCTGTACCAGCCATCATACAAACTAAAGATGCTTTTGCTACGTTTCGGAGTGTTTCAAGATCACCAACACCAAGAATAGCTTTAATTTTTGTTTTACCTGCAGTTTCTTTAAAACTACGAACCTCATCGTATAATTTTTTCCAGTTGTTTTGGAGAACATATCCTCTATTGATGACAATATCGATTTCATCAGCACCATCTTTAATAGAGTCAGTAATTTCTTTTTTTCTAGTCGTATAAGATGATAACCCTGCAGGAAAACCCGTAGAAACTGCAGCGATTGGAATTTTGTTTTGAATTAGTTTTGTACAATCTTTTATTAGATGGTGATAGACACACACAGCTCCTACTCTTACTGTATTATTTACTAGTCCTAAATTCTGAAGAATATAATCATCAATAGGATTTAGAGCTTTATTACACAGTCTTTCAACTTTTCCAAAAGTATCATCACCACTTAGTGTAGTAAGGTCAATCAAAGTAATAGCTTTTAACAACCAAGCAACTTGAAATTCCTTTTTTACAGTTCTTCTTTTAGTTAAGGTAGATGTTCGACGCTCTACAGCACTTAAATTAATTTGTGTATTATTGACCCAGCTTGTATCTAAGTTATAAAATGTTTTCTTTGTCATCAAATTAAATTTTTTCTTCTGTTATAGGTCTACTTAGTAAATTACTTAGTTCTTCTTTTAAATCATGCTGCTTATAAAGTATATTGTATACGGACTCCATAATTGGCATATCAATTTTATTTTTTTTTGAAATATTATAGACTGCTTTAACTGTATAATAACCTTCTGTTACCTCTTGCGAATGTAAAAGATCTAAAAAATTATCATATTTTGAAGAAGCTAATTTAATACCAAACTGTGTATTGCGAGAGTTTGTAGAGCTGCATGTTAAAATCAGATCACCAAGTCCAGATAAACCAAATAATGTATTTTTATCAGCTTTAAATTTTTTTGCGTATCGTGTCATTTCTGCAAATGATCTAGATATGAGTGCACTTTTTGCATTTTCACCTAAATTTAAGCCTTCTGCAATACCTGCAGCTATTGCATAAATATTTTTTAACGAACCACCTATCTGCGTTCCAATTAAATCATTTGAATAATAAATTCTAAACTTTTTGTTAGGTATAAGTTTAGAAATATGATCAAAATCTTTTTTATCTTTTGTAGCAAGTGTTACTGCAGTTGGCAAACCCTGAGATACTTCATTAGAAAAAGATGGTCCTGATAAAATACTAATTGATTTAAAAGGCATTATTTCTTTAAATACTTCAGTTAAATATTTAGACGAAGTTATCTCAATTCCTTTTGAACAAATAATAATATGATGATCTTTATTATGTAAAGAAGGTTCTTTAATTATCTCTCTAATATTTTGCACAGGTAAAGTAATAAATAAATATTTTACCTTTCTAATATCTTTTAAAGTTGAAGAAGCTGAAACATTATCATTGAAAGAACTATATTTTAATTTTGGATTTAATTTATGCTCATTTATTGATTTAACAATATTTTGATCTCTTGAATAAATAAGGACTTTATTTTTACTTAGAACTCTTGCGAGAGCACTTCCCCAGACGCCACCTCCAAGAATTCCAATAGTCATAAATTTGATCTTTATCTGGAGAGGCAAATGAAGTCAATTTGTGGTTTTTGGCTTAATCATTGGGTATTTTTATGCAAAAAACTGCATGATTGATTTTTATAACTAGTATATGAGGTAAATTATAAAAAAGTATACTTTTTTGGAGGAAATATGAAAAAATTACTTCTTGCTGTTATTGTAAGTTTGTCGACTGTAACGACTGCTGCAATGGCAGAAATTAAAGTAGGAATTATTCTTGGTTTTACAGGACCAATTGAATCTTTAACTCCTGCTATGAGAGATGGTGCTAGAATGGCTTTTGATGAAGCATCAAACTCTGGAAACCTATTAGGTGGCGAAACAATTACTATCCTAGAAGCTGACTCAACTTGTGTTGATTCTGCAGCTGCAACAGCTGCTGCTGAAGGATTGGTAGCTGATGGCGTTACTGCTATTATGGGCGCTGACTGTTCAGGTGTAACAGGAGCTATTAATGCTAACGTTGCAGTACCAAATGGTATCTTAATGGTATCTCCATCTGCAACTTCACCAGGTCTAAGTAAAGTTCCTGACAATGGAACTTTTTGGCGTACTGCTCCATCTGATGCAAAAGGTGGTCAAGTATTAGCTAAACTTGCTTTAAGTAGAGGAATTGAGAGTATTGCGGTAACGTATACTAACAATGACTATGGAAAAGGTTTAGCTGAAGTATTTGAAGCTTCATTTGCACGTGGTGGCGGAACTATTACAGCATCTGCTGCACACGAAGATGGAAAAGCTGATTATTCATCAGAAGTTGGTGTTCTTGCATCAGCTGGTGGAGACGCACTACTAGTTATTGGTTATATCGATGATGGTGGAAAAGGAATGATCGAAGCATCTTTAGATTCAGGTGCATTTGATACTTTTGTACTTTCTGATGGTATGATTGGTCAATCAATTGTTGATAATATAGGTGCAGATTTAGAAGGTTCATTTGGTTCAATGCCAGGTGCAATTTCAAAAGGTTCAGCAAAGTTTGGTGAACTAGCAGCCGCTAAAGGCATGGATGGAAGTGCTCCGTATGTTGGAGAATCTTATGATGCTGCAGCAATTATTGCTCTAGCAATTCAAGCTGGTGGATCTGCTGATAAGCAATCAATCTTAAACAATATTAGTAAAGTATCTAATGCTCCAGGTATTGTAATTAATCCTGGTCAATTATCATACGGCTTACAAATGTTAGCTGCAGGTAAAGATATTGACTACCAAGGTGCTACAGACGTAGAATTTAATGCGTTTGGTGATGCAGCTGGTGCGTTTAAAGAGTTAGAAGTTAGTGGTGGCGAATTTGTTACTGTTGGTGCTCTTTAATAATTAGCTTAATATATTTTACAAAACCCCGGTTTTATACCGGGGTTTTTTTATTTGATAAAAAATTAATAATGTTAAAATGAATTAATTATGTCTGTAATAAAATGTAATTGTGAGAAGTGTAAAATTTTTTTAAATGAAAATAAAATTTACTACTCATTATTTTGTGGTTGTGAGGATTGTCGTCAAGCTGGACAATGGGGGTATTCTAAGGGGGGTCCATTACCTGATAGATTACAAAAATTAATTTATGTGCGATCTGATATCAAAGATGTTGAGGGAATTAAATATATGCATGCATATCAATTACGTAATAATTCAAGCTCAACAAGAATATATTGCAAAGAATGCTATAGTATTATTGGAATAGATCATATTAATTATAAAGATATAGTTTTCATGCTTATCCCTAAATTATGCAAAACAGATTTAGATCTTAGTATTAAACCTGTTGCTGCTATTTTTATGAATGACTATCCTTACCAAGATATATCAATGATAAGTGATGATGTCTTATTTTTGAAAGATTTTAAAGATGAAAATATTAATAATAAATTTAATGCTCTAATGAGCCCACTTAGAGCAAAGTACCTAAAACCTAGAGGAATTAGCTTTAAACAATTAATAAAAGAAGTGGAAGGTGTAACTGTTTTAAATTTAAAAAAAGGTGAAGAAATTTTACTACCTTAAATTAAGAGTGTCTAATTTTTTCAGGTATTATTCCTTTAGGCCTATAGCGTAAAATTAATAATAAAATTAAACCCATAAATAAGTATCTAAAATAAGGAACGCTATCGAGTAAATGTAATTTTAGAGCATTAGTTGGTTCTAATCCTGCTGTAAGTTGATTGATAATAAATGTTGTAAGTGGTGCTGCTTCAATCCAAGAAAACCAAATAACAAAACCACCAAATATAGCTCCTAAATTATTTCCACTACCTCCAACAATAACCATGATCCAAATAATAAAAGTAAAGCGAAGAGGCCTATATCCTGATGGAGTAAATAATCCATCTAAAGTGACAAGCATTGCCCCAGCTACTCCTACAATTGCAGCACCTATTACGAAAATAATTAAATGTTGTTTTACGACATCCTTTCCCATTGCATTTGCTGCTGTTTCATTATCTCTTATAGCTCTCATCATTCTTCCCCAAGGAGATAATTGAGCTTTATTTGCAAAGTAAAAAATGATGAACATTACAATTAAAAATAAAACAGCATAAGATAATTTTACAAATATTCCTGAGCCATCAATAATAAGATTATTTAAAACTTGCTGTCTATCACTCACATCAACAATATTATTTAATTTTGAGGAATTAAGGTATGTAATTAAATTTATGAACCAATCTGTATTTTGTAAATTAATTTCATATGGAACTGGTCTTTTTAATCCAATAACGTTTTTGACACCTCGAGAAAGCCATTCTTCATGTTTTAAAACACTAACTACTATTTCAGAAATACCTAGAGTTACAATTGCCAAATAATCAGATCGTAATCCAAGGGCAACTTTACCAATTATAAAGGCAACACCAGCAGCAAAAAATCCTCCAACAATCCAGGAAAATATTATTGGTAAACCAAGTCCGCCTAAAAAACCTGCAATGGCAGGATTAACATCCTCGATACTCTCGGTTGCATCTAAGTAAAAATGTCTGATTACTAAAATACCAAAAATGATAAATATGGTATTAAAAATATACCTGTTTTTTTTATCTGTTACAGTCTTATTAATATACATGACAGCAGTTACCAAGATAACAAGCAAAATAAAACTAACACCAATTCCGGTACCACCTGCTTTCCATGATTCGGTTATAGGAGGATAAGAAACAATGACAGCTGCAAGACCTCCCATAGCAAGAAAACCCATGACACCAAAATTAATAACACCAGCATAACCCCATGAAATATTAACTCCCATCGTCATAATGGCTGAGATAATACACATATTTAAAATTACTAAACTAACTGACCACCCTTGAATAAATCCAACAAAAATAAATAAAGAAACCATTATAGCAATTGCTACCCATTCATATTTCTCAAAATTCATCACAAGACTCTTCCTTTAAATATACCGGACGGCCTTATTAGTAAAACGATGACTAAAATTGAGAAAGATACAGCAAATTTATAATCTGTTGACAGTAGTTGTACTAAACCTGAAGGTTCTAGTGAACTTGGCAATATATATACAAAAAATTTCTTATAAGCGTATGTGACCATTATTTCAGAAAAAGCAATTACATAACCACCTACTACAGCACCAAAAGGGCTGCCGATACCACCGACAATCGCAGAAGCAAATATAGGTAAGACTAAGTTTAAATAAATAATTGGTTTATAACTTTTATCTAAACCATACAAAGTACCAGCGACACAGGCAAGGACTCCAACAATAACCCATGTAATAAAAACAACTCTGTCAGGGTTAATACCAGATAATAATGCTAAGTCTTCATTGTCTGAAAATGCTCTCATCGATTTTCCTGTTTTTGTTTTTTGTAAAAACCAAAAAGTAAAAGTTAATAAAGCAATAGTAATTAATATTGTTATAACTTGTGATGACTTTAAGGCTAAACCTTCATTTAAACCGGTCATTACTTTAAATTGTTTGGCTTTCATGATAAATTTTTGACCATCAGAAAATTTAATTGTTTCTGTTCCTATAATAATTCTAATTATAGCATTAATTACAAACATTACCCCAATAGAGACCATTGCTAAAACAACTGGAACACTTTTTTGATACCTATAATATTGAAAAACAAATTTATCTGAAATAATGCATAAAATAATTGTTGCTACTATACCAATGGGTAAGGCAATTAAAGCTGTAGGTAAAATTCCTAATCCAATATTTTGTGATTGAAAAAACCAAGTAAATAAAATTGTTATCATCGCTCCAAATGACATGATTTCTCCGTGGGCAAAGTTTGCAAAACGCAGAATAGCGTACACAAAAGTAACACCGAGTGCACCGATTGCTAATTGAGAACCATATGTTATTCCAGGTATGATAATAAAATTAAGAAGGACAATAACAGAGTTTAAAAAATCAATCATTTAACCTCCTAAGAAAGACTTTCGAACTTCTGAGTTATTTAAAAGCTCTTCTCCTGAGCCTTCATGATTATTTTTTCCATTTACTAAAACATATCCTCTATCCGCAATACTGAGTGCTTGTTTAGCATTTTGTTCAACCATAAGAATTCCAACACCAGTTTTACGAACTTCAATTATTCTAGAAAATAACTCATCCATAACAATTGGTGAAACACCGGCTGTTGGTTCATCTAACATTAAAATTTTAGGTTTAGTCATAAGTGCTCTTCCAAATGCAACTTGTTGCCTCTGACCACCTGATAACTCTCCAGCACTTTGATTTCTTTTTTCTTTAAGAATTGGAAAAAGATCATAAACATCATTTATAGTATGAATAATATCATCATCTCGTAAAAACCCCCCCATTTCTAAGTTTTCTTCTACTGTCATACCTGTAAATACATTGTTTGTTTGAGGAACAAATGCCAATCCCAAGTTAATTCTATTTTGAGGTAACATTGAAGAAATTTCTTTTTTAGAATATTCTACAGACCCAGATGTTAAACTTAGCATACCAAGTAAAGCTTTCATTGCTGTTGATTTACCTGCTCCATTTGGACCAACTATAACAACAATCTCACCTTCATTTACTTCTAAATTGATATCTTTAATAATATCAATCCCTCCATATCCAGCAGTTAAGTTTTTACCTTTTAAATTATTCATAAAATTTTAATTCTTATTAATACCTTTACCTAAATATGCTTCGATAACTGTATCGTTATTTTTAACTTCTTCAAAATTTCCTTTAAATAAAACTGAGCCTTCGGCCATGACTATAACAGGGTCACAAATTTTTTGAATAAGATCCATATCATGCTCAATAACAAAAAAAGTATAATTTTTTTCTTTATTCAATCGCAAAATAGCATCTGTAATTTCATTAAGAAGTGTACGATTAACACCAGCTCCTACTTCATCAAGTAAAACTATTTTTGGATCAACCATCATAGTTCTACCTAATTCAAGTAATTTTTTTTGACCCCCAGATAAATTACCTGCTAATTCTTGAGTTAAATGAGTTAGATTTAAAAAATTAATTACCTCAATTGCTTTAGCTCTTATTTCTTCTTCTTGCTTTTTTACTTTTGTGTTACTTAAAAGAGCGTATGATAATTTTTCACCATATTGATTTGGTGGCACCATCATTAAATTTTCAAGGACAGTTAAGGTTGAAAACTCATGGGCAATTTGAAAAGTTCTTAAAACTCCCTTTTCAAACAATTCATGAGGTTTTAAAAAAGAAATATCTTCATTATTAAGAATTATATTTCCCTCATCTGGATCATATAATCCTGCAATAGTATTAAATAATGTTGTTTTTCCTGCTCCATTTGGACCTATTAAACCTGTAATTGAACCCATTTCAACTTTCATTGATGCGTTATAAACTGCTTTTAATCCTCCAAAAAATTTATTAACATTATTTATTTCAAGCATTATGCAATTTTTTTAAATTTCCATTCAATTCCGCATTAAGAACTAGTCCTAAAGATAAAATTATGGCAAGCATTGCTGATCCACCATAAGAAACTAAAGGTAATGGAATTCCAACAACAGGCATTAATCCAGATACCATAGATATGTTCATTATCACATATATAAATAAATTGCTGCCCACGCCTATAGAGAGAATCCTACCAAAAATATGGTTTGATTTTACACTTATATAAAAACAAACTGAAATTAATAATAGAAAAAGTAAAATTATAAACATAGTACCAATAAAACCAAATTCTTCTCCAATTAGTGTAAAAATAAAATCAGTTTGTTTTTCAGGTAAATACTGAAGATAAGATTGAGAACCCTCTAAAAAACCTTTTCCAGTTAGACCGCCAGATCCTAAAGCAATTTTAGATTGTATAAGTTGATATCCTCTGCCAAGTGCATCAGCCTCAGGATTTAAGAAAGAGAAAATTCTATCTTTTTGATATGGCTGTAAGTAATTTAATGACAATGGAATTGATAAAATTAAAACAAAAAAGCCTAATACAAACTTCCAAATTCTTACTCCACTTCCAAATAAAATCAAAATTCCAAGCATTGCTATACTTAAAGCAGTTCCAAGATCTGGCTGTATAACAACTAAAACAAATGGTATAAATAAAATAAAAATTGGAAAAAATAAATTTTTTATTCGCTTAATTTCATCAAATTTTAGATCATGATAAAATCTTGCTAGTGCTAGTATAATAGTTATTTTTATTAATTCTGAAGGTTGAATACTAAAACCAAATAAATTGATCCATCTTGTTGCGCCCTTACCAAAAACACCAATTAATTCAACAGATAGCAAAAGTAATAAAGATAAGATAAAAAAAAAATATGCAAATTGATAAATATACTTGATATTTACTAAGGCTAGAATAACTGCTAAAAAAATAAATAAAACTAATCTTATTAAATGCCTTGATGCCCAAGGACTATATGATCCTCCTGCAGCAGAATATAAACCTGCTGCTCCAATAAATGAGATTAATATTACTAAAAAAATCAATAAATAATTTAAGTTTTGAATTTTATTTAACATTAAGTTTCTAGTTTTTTTGTAAATTGAAAAATGTCTTTTGCTATAGGTGCTGCAGTTGATGCCCCTGAACCTCCATGTTCAATAACAACTGAAACAGCATATTTAGGTTTTTGAACTGGCATATATCCAACAAATAAAGCGTGATCTCTTTGTTTCCATTCTACTTCTTTTTTCCTAAAATCTTCACTTTCTCTTTCAGCTACAGTTATTCTTCTAACTTGTGAAGTTCCTGTCTTACCTGCAAAAGGAGTAGTTTCAGATCTTGAATTATAAGCTGTACCTTTACTTTCATTAACTACTTTAAACATCGAGCTTTTAATAATTTTAATTGCATTTTGGTATTTTTCTAACTTTTCAAATTCAATTTCATTATTTTGTTTTATAATATTTGGTTTTACATTTTTTCCATTAGAAGCAATAATGGAAGTCATGACAGCTAGTTGCAGTGGATTAGTTAATACAAAACCCTGTCCAATTGCTGAGATTAAAGTCTCTCCAGGATACCAACTTTGATCATATTTTTTCTTTTTCCAATCACGTGATGGAATAATTCCTTTTTTTTGTTTAGGTAAAGGTACATCATAAATTTTTCCTAACCCAAAATCTTCAGCAACTTTAGCAATTTTATCTATGCCAATTTTTTTTGAGATTTCATAGAAAAAAACATCACATGATTCTTTAATTGCATCACTTACATTCATTAATCCGTGACCATTATTTTTCCAACAATGATAAAGTCTATCACCTAAACCGATTTTTCCTCTACAAAAATGTTTTGTATTAGTATCTATTACTCCATGTACTATTCCAGCTATCGCAACAATCATTTTAAAAGTTGAGCCTGGGGCATACAAACCCTGAATACATCTGTAAGTTAGTGGTGAGTGTTCATTCTCTAAAATTGAATCCCAATATTCTTTATTTGGTTTTTGTATAATTTTATTAGGGTTATAAGATGGGGTAGAAGCCATACACAAGATGTTACCATTGTTAATATCCATAAGCACCACTGATCCTGCTTTATGTTCTTTTAATAAATTCAGAACATATTGTTGAATTCTTAGGTCGATAGTAATTTGAATATCATTCCCTTTTTGACTATCTTGCCTAGATATTTCACGAATTACTCTTCCATAAGAGTTTACTTCAATCTCTCTTTGTCCTGATTTACCAATTAGATTAGGATTAAAAGTTTTTTCAATACCATCTTTTCCTATTTCTAAATTAGGCATATTTGCAATAAAAGGTAATTCTACTTCTTCTCGATTAGGTTTATTTGTATATCCAATTAAATGTGAAACTGTATTATTATAATTATAAATTCTCATATAATCTTGAGAAATAAATATACCCTCTATATTAAGTTTATTTGATTCAATTTTTTCAAGCTCTGACCAATTAATATTTTCTAATACTTTTATTTTTTCAAATTTTTTAACTTTTTTAGATAATTCTATTATTTTTCTTCTATCACTAAAATCTATTTTAATAATTTGATTTAACTCGTTTAGAGATTTATTTATGTTTTTTGTATTTTCAGGAATTATATATACATCAAAAACTTTAGTATTAGATGCTAAAATCTTGTCATTAATATCATAAATCATTCCTCTAAGAGGGTATATAATTTCTATATCTATTTGATTATTTTTAGAGAGTGTTTTGTATTTTTGAGAGTCTTTTATTTGAATGTCATAAAGTCTCCATCCTACAATACCAAAAAAAGATATCTTTAATAAATATAAAAAAAAAGTTCTTCTATTAAGTACTGAATATTGTTTTTTGTCATCTGAATAGAACATATCACTTATCTAATTTAGTAAATAAAAATACAGTAGGAATAAATATAATTAAAGAAATTAACAAGAAATTTAAAATTAAAGATAAATTAAATTTATAATTATTTATGAGGTTCGCTAAAATTTGCTCAAATAGAAGTAAAGCTATTAACGTTATAAAATATACAAAAATTATTTGGTAGGAAGATAATCTAATTAAATATTTTTTAAGTAAAGCAAAAAAGATTAAGAGAGATAAAAAAGTAATTAAATGAGTACCAATATAATTTAATAATAAAATATCAAGTAAAATACCATATACTAAAGCAACTATATAAAGATAATAGTGATAGTGGTAAAAAATTAGATAAATAACAGTTAAGTGAAAAAGTATATAAAATGCATTATTGACGTTGGGAAATAAAGTAAAAGAATTTACAGAAATTGAAAAACTTATAATTAAAATAATATTTAGTTTTACAGAGGAGTTAAAGAATTTGGTAAACACCTTTATTTGGAAGTAACTATTTGTAAATAATCAATATTTTCAAAATCAACATATGGTAATACAAAAAATCTATTTTTTTCAATTTTAGCTACTTTGCCAACTAATAAGTCAACCGGGAAAATTTGTGCTGTACCACTTGTCACAACAATATCTCCTAATCTTGGCATTTTATTTTCCTTTACAAAAGAACTTACCAGATATTTGCCATCTCCATTGCCAGTAAGTAAGGAAAAAATATCATCTGATATAGATTTTACTGAAATAGATAAATTTGGGTCAGTCAATAGAATTACTCTAGAATTATTTGAAGTTGTATCAATTACTTTTCCTACTAATCCTCTTTCATTAATAGCTGACATATTTTTCTTAATTTTATCTTCGTAGCCAGCATTTAAATTTATTAGCTTAGTATAAATTGTATCATTTCTGTTAATAAGAGATGCTGTTTTTACTAAACTTAAATTATTATCAGTTGCATTTAATAATTTTTTTAAAACTTTATTCTCTCTTGAGTTTTGTATTGCTAATGTTTGCCATTTTTTTAAACGTACTATCTCTTCTTGAAGTAATTTATTTTCAAATTTTAAACTCGCAAACTTATTGTATTCATCAACAAAATTAGAAAATACATTTAATGGTGCTGAAATCACTCTTGTAATTGGAATAATTACTGAACTAGATATATTTTTTAGCCCATTCATAAGATACAAATCAGATTTTGAAAAAAAAACTAAAAAAAATGATAAAGATACAATAGAAATGATTGTAAAATTCTTAACGAAACTTGAAATTTGAAAAACTTTTATTTGGAACTTAGGTGCCATTTTAGTTTTTAATCAGAGGCAAATACATCGCTCAATCGTGATTTTTCTTCTAGTGCCTGTCCAGTACCCATTACAACACATAATAGCGGATCTTCTGCAATTGAAATAGGTAGGCTTGTTGATCTTCTTAATACCTTATCAAGATTGTGCAAAAGAGAACCGCCTCCGGTTAACATTATACCTCTTTCAACAATATCAGCAGATAATTCTGCGGGTGTTTGTTCTAAAGCTCTTTTAATGGTATCAATTATTTGAGCAACAGGTTCGGCAAGAGCTTCTGCAATTTGTCTTTGAGAAATAGAGATTTCTTTTGGGAGACCTGTTATTAAGTCCCTACCTTTAACACTCATACTTCTGCCATCTCCATCATCTGGTGGACTAGCAGAACCTATATCTTTTTTCATTCTTTCAGCTGTAGTCTCTCCAATTGCTAATTTATGAGTTGTTCTCATATATTCCATTATTGCTTCATCAAATCGATCTCCAGCAGCTTTAACTGAAGTAGAATTAACAACACCTCCAAGAGATAATACTGCCACCTCTGTTGTGCCTCCACCAATATCTACAACCATAGATCCTGTTGGTTCTGCAACTGGAAGACCAGCTCCTATTGCTGCCGCAACTGGCTCTTCAATCAAATAAACTCTTCTAGCTCCTGCTGCATCAGCTGACTCCCTAATCGCTCTTCTTTCAACGTTTGTAGCGCCAGAAGGTACACAAATAACAATTTGAGGATTTGATAAAGATCTTCCTTTATGAACTTTTTTTATAAAACTCTTGATCATTTGTTCAGCGACATCAAAATCGGCTATTACACCATCTTTCATAGGACGTATGGCTTGAATTTTTCCTGGTGTTCTCCCAAGCATTTGTTTTGCTTCGTTACCAACTGCTAATACTTGTGTTCTTCCATCATTTTCTATTGTTGCAACAACTGAAGGTTCATTAAGAATAACACCTTCCCCTTTTACATATACTAGCGTATTTGCAGTACCCAAATCAATGGCCATATCTTTAGAAAATAAACTAAAAAAACGATCAATTACCATTCATTAAACTCCTTCTATTTTTAAGCTTGCAGTATTTTCTTTAATAGATTTAGTTTTTTTAAAGATCAATCTGTTTAATGCGTTTATGTAAGCTTTTGCTGAAGCAACAATTATATCAGGATCACTTCCTTTTGCTTGAGATGAAAGATTATCATTTTCCAATCTTACTGTTACTTCTCCTTGTGCATCAGTACCTGCTGTAATTGCATTTACTTGATAAAGTTTAAGTCTAAATTCAGTATTAGTAAGTTTTTTTATTGCATTGAATGTTGCATCTACAGGACCGTTTCCATTTATTTTAATATTTTCCACTTTTTCGTTTATTTCTATCTTTAACTTCGCTTCAGCTTTTTCAACAGATCCTGCATTTACTTCTAATGATACAAATTTAATGTGTTCATCATATGATGATGTTCTATCCTCAGCTAGTGCGATTAAATCTTCTTCAAATATTTCTTTTTTCTTATCAGCTAAATCTTTAAATCTACCAAATAATTCCATCAAAGCATTATCACCTACTTCATAGCCAAGCTCTTTTATTTTTTCTGAAAATGCATGTTTACCTGAGTGTTTACCAAGGACGAGTGACGATTGATTTAACCCAATTGATTCAGGAGTCATTATCTCATAGGTACCAGCATGTTTGAGCATACCATCTTGATGAATTCCGGCTTCATGCGCAAATGCATTAGCACCTACAATTGCTTTATTTGGTTGAACAGGAAATCCTGTTATTGAAGAAACTAATCTTGATGCTTTCATAATTAACTCTGTTTTAATATCGGTATGATAAGGCATAAGATCCTTTTTAACTTTGAGTGTCATGACAATTTCTTCTAGTGATGAATTTCCAGCTCTTTCACCCATACCATTAATAGTACATTCAACTTGTCTTGCACCCTCTTTAATTGCAGCAACATTGTTAGCTGTAGCTAAACCAAGATCATTGTGTGTATGTGTTGAAAGAATAGCTTTATCTATATTAGGTACATTATTTTTAACATGCTTAAAAATTGCACCAAATTCTTCCGGCAATGTATAACCAACAGTGTCAGGAATATTAATTGTTGATGCACCAGAATTAATAGCAAGTTCAATACATTTGTATAGAAATTCTAGTTCTGATCTTCCTCCATCTTCGCAACTCCACTCTATATTATCGCAAAGATTTCTTGCGTGTTTTACTGTTTTCTCAATAGCTTCTAAAACCTCAACTTCTGTTTTCTTTAACTTATATTTCATATGAAGTGGACTAGTAGCAATAAAGGTATGAATTCTTGGAGATTTAGCATGCTGAACTGCTTCCCAAGCTCTATCGATATCTCTTAGACTAGCTCTAGCTAAACCAGCAATCGTAGAATTCTTTACATGTTTGCTAACTTCTTGAACTGCTTCAAAATCTCCATTAGATGCAATAGGAAAACCAGCTTCTATTATATCTACATTCATTGAATCTAATACTTCAGCAATTTGAAGTTTTTCATCCAAATTCATTGATGCTCCTGGGGACTGTTCTCCGTCTCTAAGAGTTGTATCAAAAATATATAGTTTTTCAGTCATATTTTTAATTATATACTAATCAAAATTTAATTAAACTTTCATCTAGTTTTTAGACTTATCAACCATTTTTCCTTCAGCAATCCATGGCATTAATGTTCTCAACTTTTCTCCAACTGCTTCAATTGGATGTTCAGCTTGTTCTTTTCTCATTACTTTAAATTTGGTTTGACCACTTTTGTGTTCTTCCATCCATTCTTTAGCAAATTGACCAGATTGTATTTCTGAAAGAATTTTTTTCATTTCTTTTTTTGTTTCATCAGTAATAAGTCTAGGACCTCTTGAATAATCTCCATATTCAGCAGTGTTGGAAATCGAATATCTCATATTCGCCATTCCACCCTCATATAAAAGATCTACAATAAGTTTAACTTCGTGAAGACATTCAAAGTATGCCATTTCTGGTGCATAACCTGCTTCAACAAGAGTTTCATAACCAGCTAAAATCAAATGGGTTAATCCCCCACATAGTACTGATTGTTCACCAAAAAGATCAGTTTCACATTCTTCTTTAAATGTTGTCTCAATAATTCCAGCACGTCCACCACCAATAGCTGATGCATATGCAATTCCTATTTCTAAAGCATTACCTGAAGGATTTTTATCAACTGCAACTAAACATGGAACACCAGCACCTCTTACATATTCAGCTCTAACAGTATGTCCAGGACCCTTAGGCGCAACCATAATGACATCTATTCCTTCTTTAGGTTTAATTAGATCAAAGTGAATATTTAATCCGTGTGCAAATGCAATTGTTGTTCCTTCTTTAATATTATCAGCAATATCATTTGTGTAAATTTCAGATTGTAATTCATCTGGGGTTAACATCATAATTACGTCAGCCCAACTAGCAGCCTCTGCTGGAGTCATAACTTTAAAATTTGCTAACTCTGCTTTAGGTCTTGAATTCGATCCTTCTCTCAAAGCTATTGAAACATTCTCTAAGCCAGAATCTCTCAAATTCATTGCATGGGCATGTCCTTGACTGCCGTAACCAACAATTGTTATTTTCTTATCTTTAATTAAGTTTAAATCTGCATCTCTATCGTAATATACTCTCATTATTCCTCCTCATTTTTATGAATTGATGATATTGCAACTGGACCACTTCTGACAATTTCAACTTTTGTAATTTCATTAATCTCTTTTATAAATCTATTTATACGTTCTGATGCCCCAGCAATCTCAAAAATTGTAGTATTATTCTCATTTTCAATTTTTCTTGCTCTATAAAAATCACAAAGTTCGTAAACTTTCTTTTTATTATTTTCAGAAATATAAATATAAACTAGAGCAACTTCTGCTTCTACTGAGCTATCTTCTCTATCAAGATTGGTTACACTATGCACAGGAACAATTCTAAGTAGTTGCTTTTCAATTTGACTTACAACCTCTGATGTCCCATGTGTAACTATAGTAATTCTTGATATATTTTCATCATTACTTACCTCAGCAACATTTAAGCTGTCTATGTTGTATCCTCTTCCAGAGAACATACCTATAACTCTAGCTAGTACCCCTGGCTCATTATCGACAAGTACAGTTAATATATGTCTTTTAGTCTCTGATACTTGATCAGGAGAAGCGTAAACTGATTTATTCATTAAACTAAAATTTTTCCTTTTTCGGCAGATTTTTTATCTTGTTTTTGATCTTTACTTAACATCATTTCATTATGAGCAGACCCACTTTGAATCATAGGAAAGCAATTTTCTTCTTTAGTGACCCAAATATCTGCAATTACAGTATTTTTGGTTTCTATCATTTGAGTAATTACATCATCAAGGTCGTCGGTAGTCTTTGCTCTTAAACCAACTGCTTTATAACTTTCTGCTAACTTTACAAAATCAGGTAAGCTGTCAGTATAACTTTCAGAATACCTACCTCCATGCAATAACTCTTGCCATTGTCTAACCATTCCCATGTATTCATTATTTAAAATAAATATTTTAACTGGAAGTCTATACTGAATAGCAGTACTCATTTCTTGAATATTCATAAGTATTGATGCATCTCCAGCTATATCAACAACCAAAGCATCCGGATTGCCCACCTGTGCTCCAATTGCAGCCGGAAATCCATAACCCATTGTTCCTAAGCCTCCAGAAGTAAGCCATCTATTAGGCTCTTCAAATTTATAAAACTGTGCTGCCCACATTTGATGTTGACCAACTTCAGTAGTAACAAACGTTTTTGTATTCTTTGTTAATTCATAAAGTCTTTGTACCGCATATTGAGGTTTAATCTGTTTACCCTCATTATTATAATTAAGACAATCTATTTCTTTCCATTTATTAATTTTATCCCACCATAATTTTAATGAATCAGTATCTATTTTGTAATTTTTTTCTTTCCAAATAGAAATCATTTTATCTACAACTTGCTTAACATCACCTATTATCGGAACATCAACATTAATAGTTTTATTAATATTACTTTCATCAATATCAATATGGATCTTCTTTGAGTTAGGAGAAAAGGCATCAAGTCTTCCAGTGACTCTGTCATCAAATCTTGCACCTATATTAATCATGACATCACACTCGTGCATTGCCATATTAGCTTCATACATCCCATGCATTCCAAGCATACCAAGTGAATTTTTATCTGATGATCCAACTACCCCGAGGCCCATCAAAGTCATCGTAACTGGTGACCCAACCATGTTTATAAATTCTCTAACTAATTTTGAAGCTTTTGGTCCAGAATTAATACATCCACCTCCAATATAAAAAATTGGTTTTTTTGCATTTGCAATTAATTCAACAGCTTCTTCAATTTTACTTTTTTCAAAATCAGGACTTGGCTCAAACAATCTATGAGATGGGATAATAATTTTATTTTTTTCTTCATAAGTGCCCTTAGCAAACTGAACATCTTTTGGTATATCTATTAATACTGGTCCAGGCCTTCCATTTTGTGCTATGGTAAAAGCTTCATGAAAAACAGATGATAGCTTATTTACATTTTTTACTAAATAGTTATGTTTTGTACATGGTCTTGTTATTCCAGTTGTGTCACATTCTTGAAATGCATCACTTCCTATTAAATGAGTTGGCACTTGTCCTGTAATACAAACAACTGGGACACTGTCCATCATTGCATCAGTTAAACCAGTTACAACATTTGTTGCACCAGGTCCTGATGTAACGAGTACTACTCCAGTTTTCCCTGTAGACCTTGCATAACCTTCAGCGGCATGAATAGCACCACCCTCTTGTCTTACTAAAATGTGCTTAATTGAATTCTGTTTAAATAAAGTATCGTATATAGGTAATACGGCACCACCAGGATATCCAAACACTACTTCTACGCCTTGCTCTGCTAAGCTTTTTAAGACGATTTCAGCACCTGTAATTTCATTATTCATTGATCTTAGCTCATAGGCTGTGGATAAAATAAAATCAATAAATTAGTTCAATTTTGGTCTAAATTTATAGAATTTATATCAATTTCGTTAGGAAATTGATGAAATTTTTTAAATATTTTAAGATTTGATGATCTCCACCAGGTGTGCTGTCTCTTTACATAATTTCTTGTCACTTGCTGAATCTTAGAAATACATTCTTCAATTGATATTTCATTTTTTAGAAAAGACTGAATTTCAGGAACTCCATGGGCTTTCATTATAGGTAAATTAGTATTATAATTTAACTTAAGTAAATTTTTAACTTCTTCTATAGCACCATCTTGTATCATTAAATGTGTTCTTTGATCTACCCTTTTATAATTTTCATTTCTTTTAGGAAGAAACAATAAAATTTTATAATTTATTAAATTAATTAATTTTTTGTTTTTATTTTTTTTCCAGTCACTAAATTTTTTCTTTGTAAAAAAATTTACTTCCCAAATTCTTCTTATTCTTTGGATATCATTATATGCAATATTACGCATTGCATCACTATCCAGTTCTTTAACTAAATTATAAAAATTTTCCTTACCAATATTTGAAATCATTTTATCAGATTCTATTTTTACTTTTTCTGGTATAGATGGAATTGAAACTATACCATTAATTAAAGAATCTATGTAAAGACCTGTGCCTCCAACTAAAATAGGTGTTATATTTTTATCAACTAAATAATTAATTTTAGTTGATGCTTCCTCACACCATTTTTGAACATTAAATCTAACATCACCTTTTACAAAACCATATAGATGATGTTTTATTTTTTTTTGTTCATTTATTGTCGGTCTAGCACTTAAAACATTTAGTTCACTATAAATCTGCATACTGTCAGCATTTATAATTTCGCCATTTAATTTATTAGCTAGATTTAAGGCAAATTTTGATTTTCCTGAAGCAGTTGGTCCTAATACAAAAAAGATTTGAGTTTTCAATTATTCTTAAATTTTATAGTTACCCAATTTTGCTCATCATCTCTAATTATTTTCAATAATAATGAAGATCTACCTGTTTTCTCTAAAGATTTTACTAGTTTTTCAAATGAAGTCATATTTTTAATAATCTCTCTATTAACTTCTGTTATTATATCTCCATTTTGCAGACTACCATCGTCATCATCAATAGAAACTACCCTAACTCCACTATCATGATTTTCAATAGTAATTCCTAATGAAACTATTTTTAAGTTACTTTCGATATTTGAAGTTATTTTTCTCTCTGTAACTACTTCTCCTGGTAACTCACCTAATTTAACCTCAATAATAATTTTTTTGTTTTTTCTCCAAACTTCTAAGATTGCAGTAGAGCCCACATCAGACTCGGCAACAACTCTTGGTAAATCAGGCATCTTTTTAATTTCAATATCATTAAATTTTAAAATTACATCTCCTGGTTCTAATCCAGCCGTTTTAGAAGGTCCGTTCGGGTTTACGTTGGTTATAAAAGCACCTTTTTGATCTGGTAAACCTAAACTTTCGGCGAAATCACTTGTTACAGGTTGAATTTGAACACCTAACCAACCTCTCTTAGTTTTTCCAAAATCTTTTAATTGTTGCACTATTTTATTTGCACTATTAGCAGGGATTGCAAACCCCAAGCCGATACTTCCACCTGTCTGTGATACAATTGCTGTATTAATACCTATTACTTCACCATCTAAATTAAACAATGGTCCACCTGAGTTTCCTCTATTGATAGATGCATCTGTTTGTAAAAATTTTACATATGGCCCACTACCCAAGTCTCTTGAAATCGCAGATATAATACCTGCTGTTACAGTACCACCTAAACCAAGAGGGTTTCCAATTGCGATAGACCAATCTCCAACTCTCATCTGATCAGAATCTCCCCAAGAAACATAAGCAAGATTTTTATTTTGAGGATCAATTTTTAATACAGCTATATCTGCTTTTGGATCTCTTCCAAGTAACTGAGCCGTAAACTCTGTTTCATCATTTAATATAACTGTTATCTCATCTGCTCCCTCTATTACATGATTATTTGTAACAACTATACCGTCTTCACTTATTATGAAACCAGATCCAAGTCCTGTCATAGGTCTTTGTGATCTTCTTTGATCTCTATCAAAATATTCTTTAAAAAATTCATCAAAAGGAGATCCCTCTGGAAATTGAGGTATTTGATTTTGACCGTTATTTTCAACGATAGTAGTCGAAGCGATGCTGACTACTGCTGGAGATAATTCTTCAACTAAGTCTGCAAAGCTTTCAGGAACTGCAAATAAGGGTTTGGAAAAAAAAATAATACTTACAAATAGAAACTTTAATCTCATTTTAGTTATCGTAATATTTGAAAGTGAAATAAATAAGGCATAATCCCATCAGAGCACAAAAAGCACTTATGTTTTTTATAGTTTGAGGGTTAATCGAACTCAAGACATTTAATAATTTATTTAAATTGTTAGCTAGAAAAAAATATAGAATGCCTTCGGTGATCAGCACTAGACCTATGCTTATAAATAAAATTTCAAACATTAATTCTGGAGATCTATTTCACCAAAAAACTTTTCACAAACTTCACCAGGTGCAATGACCATCGACATTTCTGTATCACCAAAAGTATCTTTGCAAGCTTGCATTGTTCTTAAGAAATCAAAAAATTCTTCATCAAGACTATATGCATCTCCAAGTATTTTGTTTTTTGAAGCGTCTCCTTCACCTCTTAAAATTGATGAAGTTCTCTCTGCTTCAGCAATAATAACAGTTTGCTGTCTATCAGCAGAAGCAACAATTTCTTTAGATAATTCTTCACCTTCTGCTCTTAATAAATTAGCTTCTTTTTCACGCTCTGAACGCATTCTTTGATAAACATTGTTGGATACTTGTTCAGTTAAGTCTGTTCTTCCAATTCTAATATCAACTATTTTCACACCATAAGAATCTTCATTAATTTTTATTTGATCTTCTATTTCAGCCATAATTTGTATTCTTTTTTGACTTAATAATGAAGTAAGTGAGTACTTTGCTATAACACCTCTTACTGCTGCATTAATAATTCTTCCAAATCTATCAGAGAATGTTGTCTCATTTCTAACTGTCTGGTAAAATTTTAGTGGGTCAACAATGTTATATCTAGCAAATGAGTCAACTATAATTCTTTTTTGATCAGATAAAATCATTTCCTCAGGTTGTGGATCTAGATTTAATAATCTCGAGTCTAAAAATACTGCGTCTTGTATAAATGGGATTTTGAATTGCAAACCAGGTTTAGTAACTACTTTTCTTGGATCACCAAATTGAAGAACAAGAGCTTGCTTTGTTTCATTAACTATAAAGAAAGCACCAGTAAAGGTAAGAAATAAGATAAAAATTACTAATATAATTAATAAGTTTCTTGCACTAAATCTCATACTAATTTGTTCCTGATTTTTTTAATTCATTAAGAGGTAGATATGGAACTACTCCTTGACCATTTCCAGTATCATCTAAAATAATTTTGTTCTTACCTTCTAAAACTTCCCTTAGAGTTTCTAAATAAATTCTTCTTTTAGTAACTTCTTTTGCATCTTTGTAACTATTGTATACGTCAATAAAATTTTGAGCTACACCTTCTGCTTGCTTAACTACTTGTTCTTTGTAGGCTGTTGCACCTTCTACAAGTTTAGCTGCTTCACCACGTGCGTTAGGAACAATTCTATTTAAATAAGTATTAGCTTCGTTAACCAATCTCTCTTTATCTTGTCTAGCTCTTTGAACTTCATCAAAAGCGTCTATAACTTGATCGGGTGGATCAACACTTTGTAATTGAACAGATTGAACCAAAACTCCACTTTCATATGAATCTAAAACTATTTGAAGTTCATTTCTTACCACTTGTTCAACTTCTTGACGACCTTCGGTAAGTAAGAATTGGAGATCTCTTTGACCAACAACCTCGCGCACGACACTTTCAGACATATCTTTTACTGTGAGTTCTGGGTTCCTAAGTTTAAATAAAAAATTCCCTGCGTCTTTTATTTTGAATAGAACTGTAAATGCTACGTCTGCAATATTTTGATCACCTGTAAGCATTAAACTTTCTTCAATAACTTTTCTCTCAGCGTTTGAATTTGAACCAAAACCAAGATCACTTGCACTTCTAAAACCTACATTTATTTTTCTAATTACTTCCACTTTTGGTGTAACTGTCTGTCCTATTGGAGTAGGAAAAAAATAATGAAGACCTGGTTCAGTAGTTTGACCATTCCATTTTCCAAATAAAAGTTCTACCCCCTGTTCATCAGGCTCAACTCTATAAAAACCTGTCGCTAACCATAGTAAAAGGGCTACAATTATAAAAATCGAAAGATTACGTCTCCCGCCAAATTTAAAATTACCAAACCTATCTTTCGCTTTTCTGATTGAATCTTCAAAGTCCCTTCTGTTTGGACCATCTCCAGATCCACCTGAACCCCATGGATTGTTGTTTCCACCTGATCCCCAAGGATTATTATCGTTCATTTTTATTCCAATTCATATATTCTTGATAAATTTTGATCTATCTACTAACACTAATTATATTAATTAATAACTAATATTTGAGTAAATCTGGAAAAATCAAGTATGTCTGATGAAATTTTATCTTTAATTTATACATTTTCAAAGAAATTTAGTGATCCTGAAACAAATCTTACTTTTGATCTAAAAAATCAAAACATTTCTGCAATTGTAAAAGAGGGTAATGTAAACATTTCCTTGCTTGTTAAAGGTCAAAAAGAGGATCATTATCTAAATATAGCAAGATTACTAAAAAATAATGTTGAGCAAATTTCAGGAGTGCTTTCAGTAAACGTAATTATCAACTCAGATATAGATATTAATAAAACGAATAATTCTGATGAAAAAAAATTCAAAATTGATGCAAGAAATATTGTTGCAATTGCAAGTGGGAAGGGTGGAGTCGGTAAATCTACTTTTTCAGTGAATCTTGCTACAGCCTTAAGCTCACTAGACCTTAAAATTGGTTTGTTAGATGCAGATATTTATGGCCCTAGTATTCCTAGAATGATGGGTATTTCAAAAAAACCTATAATGAATGATAATAAAAAACTTATACCAATAGAAAATCATGGAATAAAGTTGATGTCTATCGGTTTTATTCTAGACTCAGAGGCCCCAACAATTTGGCGAGGACCTATGGTAATGAAAGCTTTAGAACAAATGTTTAATGGAGTTGAATGGGGTGAATTAGATTACCTTATAATTGACCTCCCTCCCGGTACTGGAGATGCTCAACTTACTTTGGCACAAAGTTCGAAACTTTCTGGATCTATTGTAATTTCTACACCTCAAGATGTAGCTCTTACTGATGCTAGAAAAGGAATAAATATGTTTAAAAAAGTTAATGTTGATATTCTTGGTATTGTTGAAAATATGAGTTACTTCATATGTAATAACTGCAATCAAAAACATTATATATTTTCAAAAGATGGTGTAAAAAAAGAAGCTGAAAAATTTAAAATACCTTATTTAGGAGAAATTCCTATAGATATAAATTTAAGAATTCAATCAGACAATGGCATACCTGCTTTAATAGATAAGCCAAATGGTAAAATTTCAGAAAATTTTATTTCAATTGCTAAGAACTTAAAAAAATCTCTGGGTTAAACATTCATTAGAGCATCAATTTTTTCGTGATGTTGATAGTCAATTAATTTAAAATCATTTACGTTATATTTAAAAAAATCTTTTCTTTCAAATTGTAGCTCAGGTAATTTTTTAGGCATTCTTCCTAATTGAATTTTAACCTGTTCAAAATGTTCTTTATAAATATGAAAATCTCCTAATGAATGAATAAAAGTTCCAACTTCTAATCGACACTCCCTAGCTAACATATGGGTTAAAAGACTATAACTGGCTATATTAAATGGAACTCCCAAAAACATATCACAAGATCTTTGATATAATTGGCAACTTAATTTGTTATTAGAAATAAAAAATTGTGAAAATGCATGACATGCAGGTAATGACATGTTCTTTATATCTGGTGGATTCCAAGCTGAAATTATATGACGTCTTCCATTTGGATCTTCATTCAATCCCTTAATTAGATTTACAATTTGATCTTCGCCATTAAAATTTCTCCACTGAACACCATAAATTTTACCTACATCGCCTTCGAACTGAGCTTTAGACTTCCAATAATCAGCTTCAGCGTTTTGTGACCAAATAGTTTTTTTATCTTTTAAATTTTCTCTCTTATCGTTATATAAAATTTCTGCTAACCTTCTCTCATCATCAGAACCCTCTATAAACCAGAGTAATTCTGAAACTACAGATTTCCATGCTAGTTTTTTTGTAGTTATAGCAGGAAAACCTTTTGATAAATCAAAATGCATTTGGTAACCAAAAGATTTTCTGACACTACCAGCCCTACTCTCAACATCATTACCATTATCATAACAATATCTCAAAGCATCTAAGTATTGTTTCATCTTTTCCAAATCTCAAAATGACAAGTTGAGTCTCCATTAATTTTTTTAATCATTTTCATGTTATTTTCTATAAAAGAAATATCTATAAATTTTTCACAATTATAATTACCGTAGATTCTAGTTAGATAAAATTGTTCTATTAATTTAGAAGTTAGATTTATTATTTCTGAACCACCAATTATAAAAATATCTTTGTTTATATGTACTGATTGAATATCTTGAATTTGATTATTTATATTTCCACTTAAGTAATGATCAGCTCCCTGAATTTGTTTTTGATCTTTATTTGTAATAAGAACATTTATTCTAGATTTTAAAGGTGTGGGCATAAAAGGATCTTCCCAAGTCTTTCTGCCCATTACAACAATATTATTAGTTGTATTTTCTTTAAACCATTTCAAATCAATTGAATTTTTTGGCCAAGGCATACTTGCTCCTTTACTTATCCCACCTTTTTCATCAACTGCCATAATTGCTTTAATCATTTTCTTTTATTTATTTTCTTTAATAAATAGTAACAATATTTTTTTTAATTGCTAGTTTTCAAGACAAATCTTTAAAGTATAATAAGTTTAAGGTATAATATAATCGTTGCTTTGCAACTAAGATAATAAATGCTTTGTGCAATAAGTTATTCGGACCCGGGGGCGGTACCCGGCGTCTCCACCAATAATGGGGACGAAATAGGTTTGACGGTAATTCAAAGACAAAGACTTTATCCGGTATTGTACCACCGTTATCGGGCTATTTTATAAACGCTAACGATAATAGATTAGCACTTGCTGCCTAGATTCTAGGTCAGCGCGGTTAGGGGCACCGGGCAACAGAACGCCCCATACTAATGAGGTAAGGAAAATATGAAAAAATTTGAAGATTTGATGAGTATAAAAAATGAAATTGAAAATATTTCTGCTTCACAGGCAAAAGAAAAACTCAATGAACCAAATGTACAATTTATTGATGTTAGGGATAAACAAAGTTTTGATAAAGGAACAATAGGAAATGCAATTCATTTGGATAGAGCTTTTCTTGAATTTTATTTAGCGGAAGGTAGCCCCTTAGAAAATAAATTTTTCAAAGAAAATCCTGACAAAGAATATATTGTATTTTGTGGTGTAGGTGGACAAGGAACCTTATCAACAAAAACAATGAAAGATATGGGTATCAAGAATGTTAAGAATATTACCGGAGGAATGGCTGAGTGGGAAAAGTTAGAAAAATAATCTTATCAAAATAATAAGATTTAATTTTTTCAAGAAAGAATGAACAAATAACTATAGAAATGAGTAGTCTTTTAGGTGTTTGGCCTTGCATAATTAAGCTAACAATTTTTTATGTATTGAGTCGCAAATCGGTCCTTTAATTTATAAATAAAATGAAAATTATAAAATATAACCAAAATATTTTATCACAAATTTTAAGATTTATAAAAAAAAGTAAATTTACACCCAGAACTAAAAACTCTTGGGTTGAAAATGATATGACAAGCGTGAATATGAAAGATGGTAATAGAATTATTGGAGTTTTGCCATTTGAAAGAGTTCATCTTAAAATTAAAAAAAAATTTGAAAAAGTTTTATGGATTTCGGCACTATTTGTTCTTCCAGAATATAGAAATAGAAAAATTGGTACTAATATTTTAAAATCATCTGAAAAAATTTTCAAAAATAAATTTAAATATATTTTTGTTATAAGAGAAGATTATGGAACTAAAGCATTTAGATGGTATAAAAAAAATGGATTTAAAACAGTCTCTAAAATATTATCCTTTGAAAAAAAAATAAATAAGTCATTAGTGATTAAACCTAATTATGAATTATTAGATAATTTTAATTCATTTAAAAAAAAGGGGCTAATTTTAAATAAAACATTTAATAATCTTAATAGTGCATATGATGGATATAAAAAAAGGGACTCAAATTTTTGGTATAATTTAAAAAATCATTATTACAACCGTAATTATATTTTCAAAATATTACTTATAAAAGAATCACAAAATAAATACCATTATGCTTTAGTTGGTAAAACAAAAATGCGAGATAACTGTTTTAGATTTGAAATTTTAGAATTTTGCTCAAGCAACATAATTTATAAAAAATTTTTGTTAAATTCGATCACACATCTTGCAAAAAAAGAAAATTGTAAAAAAATTCGAATGAAAATAAGTATTTTCGATAAGTTTCAAGATTTTTTAAAGGAAAACAAATTTAAAAAAAATTGGGAAACATATATTCTTGTTAAAAAATTAACTAAATCAAAAATATCTTTGAGTAATTATAAATTTTTCCAAACAGAATATATTTAGTTTCAAAAACTTAAAAACTTTTAAGTCTGAAAGAAATATTCAAAAATTTTTTTTATGGATTGTAATAGAGAAAAAGTATATAAAATACTTAAATATAGATTTTCTATATACATATTAAAACCAGTCTTTTAATAATCTCTCTTGTTTTTAAAATTAGCACGCATCAAGTTTAATTTGGATAAATATAGACCAAAAATGATCTACAATTGTTTTGTAAATATATAATTATATGATTTGCTGAATTTATCAACTTCAGTGTAATTATCATCATTATGTTTTTTATGAAGTAATTTAAATTGATATTTTTTCATTAAATTTAAAATAGTGTCAAATTGTTCTTTAAAATTTTCATTTATTTCAATTGATAAACTCTTAACTTTTTTATTATTTAAAAATTTATCACCACCCTGAAGTATTAGGTGCTCGATACCATCTACATCAATTTTTATATAATCTGGTATTTCTAAAATTGAATTTTTAATAAAATAATTCATTGTTGTTCCTAATAAATTATATTTCATAATGGGTTTTAAGTCTTTTCCTTCAAAATCAAATTTTTCTCCAAATGAGTTTAGAGCTCCTCCCTCAATAAATTGGCCTTCATTCATTTCTTGAAATATATTTTCCTTATTAGTTAACGGTATTGGAACTACTTTTATTTTTTTTTCTAAATTATTAATAGATATATTTCTTGTTAATATTCTAATGTTCGAACTTGAGGGCTCAAAAGATATAGTTGTAGATTTAGGATTTTTTAAAGAATTGTAGATAGAATATAAACCTATATTTGCACCAATATCCCAAAAAATTAGATTATCTTTTTTTTCAAAACTATCAATCCATTCAAGTGTTTCGGGTTCTTTAGAAAAATATGTATCAACTCTCCAATTAGTAATTTGATTAGGTACAAAAAACTTTATTTTTTTATCTAAAATTTGAATAGATTTATAAGACCTTGTTTGAATAAAATCATTAAACCAAATTAGTATACTTCTTTTTGTTAAAGTTTTAAAAATTGTATCTAGTAAAACAAGTATATTAAAGCAAATAAAAGAAAGTTTTTTTATCACGGTATATTTTACAATGAACTATTAAATAGTACAAATTTTTTTTTGATATATTTATAATTAAGATTTCACTTAAATCTATTTTCTTTAAAGAAAGGCACCATTGAACTCCAAACACCATCTTTCTTTAAGCGATGATATATCGCCGCTATAATATGAGCAATAATAAAGAAATAAAGTATATTAATAATCAGCTCATGAACAGTAATTACAACACCTATCAAAAAACCATTTTTAATTCCAAGCCAATATAAAAAACCAATTAATAATCCTGAGAAAACTGTACCGCCTAATAATATATACATTCCATTATGAACAATTTTAGCAATTATTTTTTGTATTTTTGGAGTATCTTCAGGAATTGATGTGTTTTGTGTTGTTTTCATGTATACAAAACGTATTAGAAGTAATAATAAAAAGGTAATTGCAAAAATAATTTCAAATCTAAAAAATATATTATCTTCGAGTTGATTAATATCATCAACCTGCTTTACTACACCGTATATAAATAAAAGAACAAAACCCCAATGAAATAATTTTGCTATTTTACTATATTGTGAATTATTTTTATCTAGACTCATAAATTTTATTAGAATATTTTAATGATTTAAAAAAAAAATAAAATAGAAATGATTGAATATCAAAAAATACTAGATAAAAATATGATAAACGTATTTGTAGATATACTTAAAAACATTAAAAATAATGGACTATCAAATAACAACCACCTATACATTACATTTTTAACAAACCATAAAGAAGTTGAATTACCTAATTGGTTAAAACAAAAATATCCTAAAGAAATGACAATTATTATTCAGTATGAGTATTATGATCTCAAAATAAATAAAGATAATTTTTCTATTTCACTTTCATTTGACGATATTAAAACAAAATTAAAAATTGATTATAACGCCATTATTTCATTTGCAGATCCTTCAGCTAATTTTGGTTTAATTTTGCAAGCAAATAGAATTCAAACTAAACTAAATAAAAAAGTAGAAAAGAATAAATCGAATAAGGACAATGTAATTAATTTTTCAAATTTTAAAAAAAATTAATCTAAATAATAATGTTCTATTAATTCATTATTTTGATAATCTAAACATAATGGACTCCCAGTTGGGAGTTCTATTGAAGATATTTCTTCAGGTTTATACATACCAACTTTAATCATAATTGCCCTTAATGAATTACCATGAGCTGTGATTAAAACATTTTTTTTATTAAATATATATGGTTGAATTATCTCAGTAAAGTAAGGAGAGACTCGCTCCACCACATCCTTAAGACTTTCACCGTTTGGAGGCGGTGTATCATAAGATCTTCTCCATATTTGCACTTGTTCTTTCCCAAATTTATTAGCAGTTTCAGCTTTATTTAATCCAACTAAGTCTCCATAATCTCTCTCATTAAGTCTTTGATCTTTTTCATAGATAAGCTTTCCATCTTTATGTAGATTTTCAATTTCTGACGCCATTATAGCTATTTCCACTGTTTTATTTGCTCTTTCTAAAACACTACTAAAAATTTTATCAATGCTTATGTTGTTTTTTTTTAATAAAAGACCAGCATTACTAGCTTCATTAATACCTTTTTCAGTTAATGGAACATCTTTCCATCCAGTAAATCTGTTTTCTAAATTCCACTGACTTTGACCATGTCTTAGTAAAACAAGTTTGTTCATAAGTTACATATAATATGTTATAATTAATTTGTTAATAAATAATGACTAATAAAAAAAGAATAGAATCTGATAGTTTAGGTTCTAAAAAAATAGATAGAAATAAGCTTTGGGGTGCACAAACTCAAAGATCCTTAGAAAATTTTATAATTGGTAGTGAAAAAATACCATCTGAATTGATTATTGCATTAGGTCAACAAAAGAAAGCAGCTGCACAAGCTAATATTGAACTCGATTCTATTGACAGAAAATTAGGATCATTAATATCAAAAGCCTGTGATGATATTATAAATTTAAAACTTATTAAAGAGTTCCCATTAGTTGTATGGCAAACTGGATCTGGAACTCAAACCAATATGAATGCTAATGAAGTAATTAGTAACTATGTTATAAAAAAATTAAGAGGTAAAATTGGAAGTAAAAAACCTATTCACCCAAATGATCATGTAAATTTATCTCAATCATCAAATGATACCTTTCCAACAATTATGCATGTTGCAATTAATGAATTATCAATAAAAAATTTAATTCCTAATCTTAAAGACTTAATAAAAGAATTTAAAAAGAAGAAAAAAATATTTCAAAAAATAATTAAAATAGGAAGAACTCATACTCAAGATGCAACCCCAATTACTTTAGGTAATGAATTTTCTGCCTTTTGTACTCAACTAGAAGCTTGTTTAAAAAGAATAGAAATTTCAAGATCCGAATTGAAATTTCTTGCTCAAGGTGGGACTGCTGTTGGATCAGGTCTCAATGCTCCGAAAAATTTTGATAAAGTATTTTGTAAATATTTGAATAAACTGACTAGGGACAATTATAAACCTTCTCCAAATAAATTTGAATCTTTAGCTTCTCATGATCCGCTAGTTAATTTTTCAAATTCATTAAAAAATTTATCACTTTCATTATTAAAAATAATAAATGATATTAGATTTTTGGCATCTGGACCTAGATCTGGCTTGGGAGAATTAATATTACCTGCTAATGAGCCTGGTTCATCAATAATGCCTGGAAAAATAAATCCAACTCAAATTGAAGCATTAAGTATGGTATGCGTTCAAGTAATTGGAAATAGTACAACTGTGGATCTTGCTGGTTCAAATGGTCACTTTCAATTAAATACTTACAAACCGGTTATTGCGTTAAATATAATTCAATCAATTAATCTTATTAGTGACGGTATAAAAAGTTTTAATCAAAATTGCTTAAAAGGGCTAAAGGCAAATAAAGCAATGATTACTAATCATTTAAATAATTCTTTAATGCTTGTAACTGCTTTAAATAAAAGCATTGGATACGATAATGCAGCAAAAATTGCTAAAAAAGCTTTTGATGAAAACTTGACATTAAAGGAAGCAGCTTTAAAATTAAAATTAATTTCAGAAAAGGAATTTGACAGAATTGTTGATCCAAAAAAAATGATCTAACTAAATATATTTGTAATTATCTTGATCAGCAAATAATGACCTTAATAATAAGTTATTTAAATGATGGCCTGATTTGTTACCTAAAAAATAACCTTGAATTGGAGCTCCTGCTAAATACAAATCTCCAATAGAATCAAGAATTTTATGTCTCACAAACTCATCCTTAAAGCGCAAACCATCTGAATTAAGTATTTTACTTTCTCCAACTACAACAGCATTATCCAAAGAGCCCCCAAGTGCTAAACCATTTGATCTTAGCATATCAACATCTCTTTCAAATCCAAAAGTACGAGCTGATGCAATATCTGTTTTATAATTTCCGTTTATTAATTGTAATTGGCAGCTTTGCTTACTAACTAGCCTGCTAGGAAAATCGATTTCAAAATCTATTGAAAACTGATTATTAGGTTTTAATTCTACAGATGAATCATTATCTTCAACTTTGATATTTTTTTTTATTTTTAAAATTTTTCTTCTTTTATTTAAACTTTGAGTAGAAATTTGATCAATAAGATCAACAAACTTTATTGAGCTTCCATCCATAATTGGCACTTCTGGACCATCAATTTCAATTTTAATATTATCTATATGTAATCCTGATAAAGCACTCATTAAATGCTCGATAGTTGAAACACTTGTGCCATTTCGATTACTTATAGTTGTACTTAGTTTTGTATTGCTTACATTTGACCATAGTGCATCAATTACGTTGTTATCTCTGATATCTTTTCGAATAAATTTAATTCCATAGTCAATTTCAGCAGGATATAATTGCATGTTAACGTCTATTCCTGAATGTAGCCCTATTCCGCTTATAGATACTGGTTCGGATATTGTTTGTTGGTTATTGGAATTATTTGATATGTCTATCATTTTAAAAAAAAAGTGCTGATTCCAGCACTTTTTTATTATATATTTTTGGTGATCTTCACAACTAACCTAATATTTCAAAATATTGCAAATAATGATTTATTTACTAGTTTGCCTGTCTTCTAAGGAAAGTTGGTATATCCAGTAGTTCTTCCTCTGTTTCTTGATTGAAATCTTCATCAATTTCTAAAGACTCATTCTCTTCAGCAATAAACTCCTCTTTTTCATTGATGGTTGAATTATTATCTTCAGAAGAGATTTCTTCAATTTTTTCTTCTGAAGATGAAAAAACAGGTTCAGTTTTTTCTAGAACATCTTTTTCAGAAGAAATATCTTCAAATTTATTTTCAGTAGAAAGAGTATCAAATAAGCTCAACCTTCTTACACTGGTTTCATTTGGTTTTTCAATATGTGAAGATGAACTTGATACTTTCTCGGAAAAATCATCAGTTTTAATTTGGTCTGCAACTTCTGAAACTTCATTTTGTTTAAATACTCTATCATCAATATCATCAATATTTTCTTGTAAACTTGCAGTCTCTATTTGATTAATATTTATTTGCTCATCTAAATCAATATTTTCAGAATTTTGATTATTGTGAATTTCTTCATTTGAGATCCCATTAATCTCTTCATCTAAGTTGCTTCCATCTTGTAATGAATGTTCAGGTAGTGCCGTACTTTCAGTCAATGAAACGGATTTTTCTATATCTTGTTTGTAAATATTATTATTTATATTTATTGGAGCAAAGTTTTCAATCGGTTTAGCTGATATATTATTGTTTGCATCAATGCCTGTAGCTACAATACTAACCCTTACAACTCCTTCAAGTCTATCATCACAAGTTGTTCCGTATATAATGTTTGCTTCTTCATCAACTTCTTGTTTGATTCTGTTTGCAGCTTCATCTACTTCATACAATGTAATATCTTTGCCACCGGTAATATTAATTATTAGACCTTTTGCGCCTTTAAGAGATACATCATCAATTAATGGGTTTGCAATAGCTGCTTCAGCTGCTGCAATTGCTCTACCTTCACCTTGTGCTTCACCAGTACCCATCATAGCTTTACCCATTTCAGACATAACAGTTTTGATATCTGAGAAATCTAAATTTATCATTCCAGGCTGAACCATAAGATCAGTTACTCCTCTAACACCTGCATATAAAACATCGTCTGCCATCTTAAAAGCATCAGAAAAAGTAGTTTTTTCATTAGCGATTCTAAATAAATTTTGATTAGGTATTGTTAGTAATGTGTCGACATACTGTTGCAGTTCTTCAATTCCTTTCTCAGCTAACTTCATCCTTTGGGCGCCTTCAAAATGAAAAGGTTTAGTTACTACACCTACAGTTAGTATTCCTTTTTCTCTTGCTAGTTTAGCAATTACTGGTGCAGCTCCTGTACCAGTACCACCACCCATTCCAGCTGCTATAAAAAGCATATGACTACCTTCAAACTTTTCACTTAGATCTTGAATTGCTTCTTCTGCTGCCTGTCTCCCAATATCAGGTCTCATTCCCGCACCTAAACCTTTAGTACTGTTTAATCCTAATTGAATTTTATTTGGACAACTTGAAATTTGTAAAGCTTGTGCATCTGTATTAGCTATTAAAAAATCTACACCTTCCAAATTAGCATTAATCATGTTGTTAACTGCATTTCCGCCAGATCCACCTACTCCTAAAACAGTTATTTTGGGATGTAAGTTTTGGTCTACATCTTGTATTGAAATATTGATAGTCATTGTAATCTCCGCCGTTTTAAATACTTTTTAACGATTTATGTTCGAAATCGTCAATATAATTTACTACATATAGTATTATCTAAATATACTGATCAAGCCAAGTAAAAAAGCTGGAAATTCCATGTTTTTTTGAAGTTTTTGATTGTTTTGCTAAAAAATCAATTTTAAATGTATCTTGGTCATACAATATAGAACCAATAATATCACAAAAATTTGGTTTTCTAAAATTATTATCCAAATTTAATTGTTCTAAGGGACTTGACACTCTTACGCCACTTGCAAAAATTGTTTCTACATATTTTTCAATATTATCCATCATTGCCCCACCACCAGTTAGAACTACATTATTTAATTTTTTATTTTTTAAATTGTTGTCTTTAATTTTTTGCCAGATCATTTCTAAAGTTTCTTCAATACGCGGTTTAATAATGGCGTTTAAGCTTGATCTTGTTATTTGTTTAAATGTATTTTTATCACCTGAAATAATTGGTATTTCAATTATTTCATAATCATCGCTTGGCGATGAAACTAAAGAACCATATAATGTTTTTAACCTTTCAGCACTTGAAATTGTAGTTGATAAACCTCTAGCAATATCTAATGTAACGTTATTACTACCAACACCTATTGCATCTCCATACACAAATTTATTATTCTCAAAAACTGATATAGAAGATGTTGAATGACCTAAATCTATACAAATAGTTCCAAGTTCTTTTTCATCTTTTGTAAGTGATGATAAAGATGAAGATAATGGAGAAGGAATATAATTATCAATATTAAGCTTCAATTTTTTGATAACACTTGAAATATTATCTGCATATTTTTTTTGAATATATATTTTATAAAAGTTTATTTTAATATTATCTGAATAATTTCCAATCGGAGCATTGAAATACAGATTATTATCAATATCATACGAAGTTATATTATTAAATATTTCAAACTTTTCACTTTGATTATTAAAATATTCTGATTGATTAATTATTTTTTTTAGATGTAAATCAGAAATTCTCTCATTTTTTAATTCTATTTCTGAACTGTAATAATGAGAATTAGAATTCAACAAAGATAAATTAAGATTAATAGAATTTAATTTAGTTTGAGATTGTTTTTCAGCCTCTATTACTAAAGATTTAATCTGATCATATAAATTTTCAAAATTTAAAATAATATTTTTTTTTATATTATTATTAGGAACGCTAGAAATTGATAATATATTAATATTTTCGATATTCTTATAATCAGCAATGACACATGATATTTTGGAATTACCAATATCTATACCAGCTTTAATCATTTAAATTAATTAAGATTGTTTTTTTTAAATTTCTTAAATCATATGTTTGTATATTATTAATATCCGTTTCGCTAAGTTTATTTTGTATCATAATAAAATTCTGAATAGATTTATTTGGATCTTCTTCTGAAAGCATTAATTTCACATCGCTGTATAAATTTATATCCCATCTTCTTTTGTTAATAAATTCCAAACTCTCTATTTGATATTTTTTTTCAAAATTATTATTTTTTAAAATATTAACTAGTGAATTAGCTTTTAAGTTTGAAGAAGTACCCTTAAAAATTAATAATGACTGATGAGTGAAATCTGTATTGTAAATTTGATCTATAAATTTTCCATTTTCATCAAAAACAAAGTATTTCTCGTTAAAAAAATAAATTCCTACTGGTTTATATTCTTCAATCCTAATAAATAGAGTATTTTTGTAATTTGTTTTTAAATATATTTCTTTGACCCAATTATTTTCTTTAATTGAGTCATTAATTTGATCCAATGGTAACAAAAAAATTGAAGATCCTATATAATTTTGTAGTTTATCCTCTACAAATTTTAATTCGATTTTCTCCAAACCTGAAATATCAAATTTTGTAAATTGATATTGGAAGTTTTGTGAAAAACTCTGAATTATATTTTTAGAAGTCTCAATTAAATTATTTTTGTTAATGTATAGAAAAAAAGAAAAAATAATTAAAAATAAGAAAATACAAAAATAAGTAAATGATCTGAAACTTAAAACATATCTTCTTCTATTAATATTGTTCATACTAATAATTTAAATTTTTGATCAAAATAAAAATGATTTCTGAAAAGGATAAACCTTTATAATTAGCTTGTTCGGGTAATAGAGAAATAGGAGTAAGTCCAGGTTGAGTATTTGTTTCTAAAAAGAAAATTTTATTTTTTTTTGAATCAAAAATAAAGTCTGTTCTTGCTAGTGAATTACAACCCAAAAGTTTATGAGCTTTGGTAGCAAATTTAAGACATTTAGCATAATTTATTTTATTTAATTTAGCTGGCAAAATATGTTTGGCGTAACCTTTTGAATATTTTGCTTTATAATCAAAGAAATTATTTTTTGATTTTATCTCTGTAACAGCAAGTGCGTGAATTTTTTTATCCAATTTAATAGTTGAAACTGTAAGCTCCCTTCCAGATATATACTCTTCTATTAAAATTTCTTTGTGATT
>CACLBK010000001.1 GCA_902605135.1 uncultured Alphaproteobacteria bacterium | reverse complement strand
ACCTTTAGAAAGAGGTATTTCATCGTCTTCAGCATTGTGTGTTGCCACACTAAAAGCACTTAATACTTTTTTTGAAACAAAGATCAAAGATCCAGAAATTGCAAAATTAGCTAAAAAAGTAGAATTTAATTATATAGGTGTTTCTGGTGGAATAATGGATCAAATGGTTTCATCTATTGGCATTCATGGCAAAGCATTTTTTATGAATTGTAAGAATTTAGAATATGAACTAATTGATTTTCCAGAAAATTGGAAATTTTGTTTGGTTGACTCTGAAGTACAGCGAAATTTAAGAGATAGTTCTTATAATGAGAGATTTGCTGAACTCCAAGAGGCTGAAAAAAAACTTGGGATAGATTATTTGGGTAGTGTTAAAAAAGAAAATTTTCAGACGGATAAATTTGACAATAATACTATAGCAAAAAGAGCGAAGCATGTAGTTTTTGAAAATGACAGAGTGATTAATGCGAAAAAAAATTTAATAGAAAATAACATTTATGATTTTGGAAAATTAATGAATGAGAGTCACGAATCATATTCTAAAGATTTTGAGGCATCTACTTTAGATGTTGATTTAATTATTCAGAGATCTATCGAATGTGGTGCTCTAGGTGCTAGATTGACTGGTGGTGGATTTGGTGGTTTTACAGTTTCATTAATTGAAAGAAATAATTTTATTAATTGGTACAATAAAATATTAAATTTTTATCCAGCTGAAAAGATATTCGAAGTCAATTAAGACTTTAATAACCTTCTAAGCTTACCCTCAGTTACATCATGATCAATATAACACCCTTGTAAATGTCTAAAACCAGTATTTGGATCAAATTTAGTTCTTCCATGTAACAGTCTCAAGTTATCAAACATTGCAATCATGCCTTTTGATAATCTAAATTTGATTTTAAAAATATCAGAGTTACAAAGTTTAAACATATATTTTCTAGCACTATAAAAAAGATCAAGTTTTTTTTCATCTAACAATGGAGCATAATCAAGTCTTCCACTAAAACGAATTTGTCTAAAGTTGTTATTATGATCTAACTCAATTAATTTTGCTTTATCAACTAAGATTGTATCAACATCGGTGAATTTAAAAGTAATATTCGTTTCAGTTAATATTTTGTAGAATTCTATTTCATTTTGTTTTAGATAATTTGAGACACTAAAACCATCTATTAAACTTGAATCGCCCCCCATAGATTCATTTGAAATACAATGAAGTAATTGAATGCCAGGTACAGGTCTTCGATATGGATTATCTGAATGTGATGTTAATTCTAATGCAGTATAAGCAAGATCATTTGGATTTGGTTTAGACACTACATTAAATAATTTACCAAAATTTGTTGATCTTACTGGACCTAATTTTTCTGCAAAATTAATAACTTCGTTTTCTTCTGGTTTTGTATTTTTAATTATGACGTAACCATATTGATAAAATACCTCAAGCATTCTTGTAAGTTCACTATTATCCTCAAATATTTGATTATTATCAAAAATTTTTAGATTATCTTTTTTTATATCCCATATTTTTTTTTGAGGTAAGACATCAATGTTTTTGATTTCGTTATATAGATCATCAATATTGAATGATCCTTTTGTTCCATCGCTGAATTCAACATTTAATATATTTTTATTTATACTATGAGCATTAATTAATAAATTATCTTCTAAAAGACTTGGTTCATATAAACGTTGCAGATTATTTTGATCTAGAAATTCAGCTCCATTTATTCTTTCACGTAACCAAATACTATGAAGTTTAAATTCTGATAATTTTCCTTCTTTAATATTAATTACCTTTTTTCCCATTATTAGTTTTTTTTAATTAATAATTAAATTTGTGTAAATTATAAAGTTTGATGAATAATAAAAAAATAGTTGAGAAATAAATTATAAATTTATTCCCCCAATAAAGAGTCATCTAAAACCCTTGTTTCATATGCTGAATAAGAATGCCATCCATGTACCGTTTGATCAAAATCGATTACGCTTCCTGTCATTATTCCAGATTCATCTGAACACATGAAAGCTAATCCTTTTGCAACATCAATTGGTTTAATTAATTTTTTAAAAGGAACTTTGCTTTCTTCATCTTTTAACCAGTTTTCATTTTTTTTATGAACCCTAGTCTGTATATCATGTTCTGCTGGAGTATCTGTCCATCCAATATTTAAGGCATTTATTCTTATTTGATAACTGGCAACAGAATTTGCAATATTTTTTGTCATTGTAGCTAAAGCGGCTTTTGACCCGCTATAAGCAACAATAAATGGCATACCACTATACATTGCCATAGATAATACATTTGCAATTGTTCCTTTGTTCTTATCTCTAATCATTATCTTAATTGTCTCTTGCATTAATATAAATGGTGCACGGGTATTAATATTATAATTATTTTCATAATTTTCTAAAGTAGCACTTAGAATTGTTCCTCTTTCTGTATATCCGGCAACATTAATTAAAGAATTTATGGTTCCAAATTTTTTATCAGTCTCCGAAACAATTTTTTTGCAATCATCAACATTTTTAAGATCTGCTTTTATATACAAAGACTCAGTGCCTAATTTTTCAATCTGATTTTTAACTTCAAGACCTTTATTTTCTTGTCTACCGCAAATTGTAATTGCTTTAGCACCTCTGCTAGCTAATAATCTCGCTGTTTCAGCACCACTACCCTGTGTACTTCCTGTAACTATAATGACCTTATCTTTAAATTGTTCATTCATAAATTTTATCTATAACTAAAATTTTGGTTTTACAACTTTATTTGATTTTACTGATTTAGTAGCTGAATTAGCAAGAATTAAAGCATTCTTTCCATCCTCAAAAGTGACTGATGTATTTTTTTTATTTTTTATTGATTTAATAAATTGATCTAATTGTATTTGATAAGCATCTTTGTATCTTTCGATAAAAAAATTTTTAATTGGTTTTTTTGCAAAGGATAAATTTTGATTATAGTAATTGATATCATTATTAGGAACATTATCAGAAATTAACATACCCCTACTTCCAAATACTTCGAGTCTTTGATCATAACCATATACAGCTCTTCTTGAATTATTTATATGAACTAAAACCCCTTTTTTAGATTTCATAAAACACATAGTTGTATCATAATCATTTGTAATCTTAAAATCATTTGAGACATTTACAGAACCTTGTGCAAAAACTTCTACAATTGGATCATTATTAAGAATGAATCGTGCTAAATCAAAATCATGAATTGAACAATCTCTAAAAATTCCTCCCGATTGTTTTAAATAATCAATGCCAGGCGGAGAAGGATCCCTACTTGTGATTACAATCATTTCAATTTTCCCAATCTTTCCTGATAAAACCTCACTTTGAACTTTATTATGATTAGGATCAAATCTACGATTAAAACCAATTTGAATAGTAGGTTTATATTTTTTAATTTTTTGCCAACATTTATTTACTTTATTTATATTTAAATCAATTGGCTTTTCGCATAATATAGCTTTATTGCATTCTGCTCCTAGAGCAATATAATCTGTATGAGTCGGAGTGGCAGAAGCAATTAATATGGCATTTATTTGATCTGAAGAAATTGCTTCCTTGGCAGTCTTTGCAACTTCACAACTATATTTTTTTGCAATTTTTTTGGCAGAGCTTATATCAATATCATAAACGTATTTAAGGCTCGCTTCTGGATGAGCATTTATGATTGATGCATGTAATTTCCCAATTCTCCCAGTTCCCAATAAGGCAAAATTAATCATTTTATATTTTTATCCACTTTGAATTTAAATTAGAAGATTTTTTTGCTGCATAAATAAATTTAATACCAGCTACACCATCATCAATTGTTGGAAATAAAAATTTTTTATTTTTATTATGAATCTGATCAGCAAATTCTGAATAAATATTTGCAAAAGCTTCAAAAAAACCTTCCGGGTGACCAGCAGCAATTCTTGAAGATGATAGTGAAAATTCTGATACTAATTTACTTGCTCTTGTTATAACTTTCATCGGTTTATCTAGTTCTGTAAACTTTAGATTATTTGGATCATCCTGTAACCACTCTATTGAACCTTTTGTTCCATACACTCTAATTTTTAGACCATTTTCTCCACCAGTAGCAGCAGACGATACCCAGATTATACCTCTTGCCTTATTTTGCATTCTTAATAATACAAAAGCATTATCATCAACTGAAATTTCTGAGGATAATGAATTTACTTCTGCTGATATTTCGTTTGCTTCTAATCCAGTCACATATCTCAACAAATGATACGCGTGAGTTCCAATTTCAGATAATATCATTGAGGGTCCAGATTTTTTTTTATCTAGTCTCCATTTTAATATTGCTTTTTCATCTTTCTTTTTTACACCTACTGTATAACCTTGGGGGTACTCTACATTTATCAAATTGATTTTTCCTAATTTTTGATTTGAAATAATATTTTTTGCCTCTCTTAGCATTGGGTAGCTTGAGTAATTGTGTGTTAATGCAAACACAATTTTATTTTTTAAAATGGCTTTTTTTAATTTCACAGCATCTTCAACTGTTGCAGTTAAAGGTTTGTCACAAATAATATGTATTCCTTTTTCAATAAATGCCTTTGCTATCTTATAATGATCACCAGATGGAGTCATTATTCCAAGAGCTTGAATACCATCATTTCTTTTTGACTCAGCGGATGCCATAGACTTATAATCGCTGTAACAACGATCATCAGTTAATCCTAATGACGAACCAAAAGATTTAGATTTTTTTTTATCTTTTGAAAATATTCCAGCAACAAATTCAAATTTATTATCAAATCTTGCTGATAACCTATGTGTGTATCCAATAAATGAATTAGGACCTCCGCCAATAAAACCAATTCGAATTTTATTTTTATTATTTAAAGTATCATTTCTGAGTAAGTGTAATCTACCAAAAGCAATTTTGGGTTTTTTTTTCATTAATTAACTATACCGCCATCAATTACATAATTTTGTGCGGTACAACCAGAACTTTGATCAGATGCAAAAAACAAAACTGGCTTTGATATATCTTCTGGCATAAGCATTCTCTTAATACATTGTCTCTCAAGTTGAGTTTTTTTAATTTCTGGAGTAAGCCATAATTTTTTTTGCCTCTCCGTAATGATCCAGCCAGGAACAATACAATTGACTCTGATGTTATAGACACCTAAATCTCTTGCTAAAGTTCTTGTTAAACCCATAATGGCAGATTTTGCTGTGGTATATCCAGGCATACCGCCTTGAGAAATCATCCATGAAAAACTTCCAATATTTACAACAGAACCTTTACCTAAATCTTTCATATCTTTATAGACAGCTTGTGTTGCAAAAAAATAATGTCTCAAATTAATATTCATTCTATCATCCCAATATTCAGGAGTAACACTATCTAGATCATGTCTTTCATCATTTGCTGCATTATTTACTAGAATAGAAATTGGACCAATCTCTTTTTTTACTTTCTCTAATGAACTTTTAAGTTGTTCTATATTTTTTAAATCACATTTTACAAATAGAGTATCAACATCATATTTGTTTTTGATTTTTTTTGATAATTCATTTCCCAACTCATCATTTATATCTAAAAATGCAACTTTTGATTTCTGTGAAACAAATTGTTCGACGATACTTTCCCCAATTCCTGAGGCACCCCCCGTAATAAGAACTACTCTATCTTTTAGTGATGGATAAGTTGCGATTTCGTTCATGATTATTTATGGTATATATTTATCGATAATATGTTTAACATAATCAAATTAAATGAAAAAGATAATATTGGAATCGCTCCAATGGATATACCTCAAAATATTAATATAAATTATGGAATTAGATCAATTAACAATATTCCTTATGGTCATAAAATCTCTTTAAAAAAAATTAAAAGTGGTGATTTTATTTTTAAGTATGGACAAATAATTGGAATATCTAATCAAAATATAGAACCTGGTGAACATGTGCATTCACATAATATGGGATATAGTGATTTCAAAAGAGAATATACTCGAAAAAATTTTAAAAATGATATTTTTAAAAATGAAAAAACAGAATACTTTAAAGGTTTCAAAAGAAATAATGGATTATCAGGTACTAGAAATTATATAGGTTTAATTAGTACAGTTAATTGTTCTGCAACTGTTGTTAAAAAAATATCAGATAAAATAAATAATTATTTAAAAGATAATAATTTTGAAAATATTGATGGAGCGGTTTGTTTAAAACATTCATCAGGTTGTGGGATGAATACTTCTGGATACGCTATGAATGTGTTTAACAGAACTATTGAAGGTTTTAAAATTCATCCAAACTTTGGAAAAGTTTTTGTTATCGGACTAGGATGCGAATGTGCCCAAATAAGTTTGTATAATAATGATCAGGAAAAAAGAAATATTGAATATTTAAATATTCAAGATGAAGGTGGAACAAATGAAATTATAACAAAAGTAACTTCAAAAATTCTTAATCAACTAAATGAAATTAATAATATTTCTAGGACAAATATTCCTGTTTCAAAACTAACAGTTGCTTTGCAATGTGGTGGTTCAGATTCGTATTCTGGGATAACTGCAAATCCTGCACTAGGCATTGCTTCAGATATGATTATTGATCATGGAGGAACAACATTACTATCAGAGACTCCAGAAATATATGGAGCAGAACATTTATTATTTGAAAAATCATCAAACCAAAAAAATATAGAAAAACTAAACAAACAAATTGAATGGTGGAAAGAATATGTTGCTAGCAACGATAGCACATTAGATAATAATCCAAGTCCTGGTAATAAAAAAGGAGGCTTAACTACAATTCTTGAAAAATCATTAGGCGCAGTATCCAAAGCTGGTAATAGAAATATGGTTGATGTCCTTGATTACGCTGAACAGGTAAAAATCAAAGGTTTGAACTTTATGAATTCTCCAGGTTACGACCCTGTATCTGTGACTGGTCAAGTTGCTTCTGGCGCTAATGTTATTTGTTTTACTACTGGTCGAGGTTCATGCTTTGGATTTAAACCCACTCCAAGTATTAAAATAGCAACAAATACGAATATGTATAATAAACTTAGTGAAGATATGGACATCAATGCTGGTACAATTATGGATAACGTTGCTAGTGTTAATGAGGTTGGCAAAGAAATATTTGATAAAATAATTTCGGTTGCATCGGGTGAAAAATCAAAGAGTGAAATAAATGATTATGGGGATGATGAATTTAATCCTTGGATAATTGGAGCAACGCTATAGATTTATAAATCACCTTTAAAGGCATTAATGTACATTTTTAAAAAATCTTCTGCATTAACTGGTATAGGATTTGTACCTGTGGAGGGGTCATTAAAAGCCATTGAACTCATTTTTTCTAAATTTTTATCGTTATCAATTATTTCACTTAAAGTATGAGGAATATTTAAATTAGATCTAAGCTCTAAAATCCAATCCATAAAATTATTAAATGTTGCTGCTTTTAAATTTATATATCTTGAAATATCAATAATTTTTTCTTCAATGCCTTTTTTATTATATTGTAAAACATATGGCATAAATACTGCGTTAGTTAATCCATGATGTGTATTATAAATTGCACCAACAGGATGACTTAAAGAATGGATAGCACCTAAACCTTTTTGGAAAGCTATTGAGCCCATAGATGAAGATGCTAGCATATGCGATCTAGCTTCTAAATTTGATCCATTATTAAATGCAAGAACAAGATTATTTTTTACTAATCTAATTCCCTCTAATGCAATACCTTGAGAATACGGATGGAAAATATTCGACAAATATGCTTCTAAGCAATGAGCTAGTGCATCCATTCCTGTAAAGGCTGTTAAATTTGCAGGGAGTGGAATTGTCAAATTTGGATCAAGGATAACAATTGATGGAAGCATTTTTGGATGGAAAATAATTTTTTTTTCTTGTGTTTTTTCATTAGTAAAAACTGAAGCTCTGCCAGTTTCAGAACCTGTTCCAGCAGTAGTAGGTAGAGCAATTATAGGAAAAATTGAATCTGCATTAGCTCTAGTCCACCAGTCACCAATATCTTCAAAATCCCAGATTGGTCTTTTTTGCTTGGCCATGAATGCTATTGCCTTTCCAGTATCCATACCTGAACCTCCTCCAACAGCTATTACTCCATCATGTTTATTTTCATTAAATACTTTAACACCATCCTCGACATTCTTACCTGTAGGATTTGATTTAACATCACTAAAAATAAATGCGTGTTTATCTAAGCAATCATTTAACTTTTTAATAATATTTGTTTTTAAAATTCCATTATCAGTAACAATTAATGGTTTTTGAATATTTAATTCTTCACAAGCTTTTTGTATTTCTATTATTCTATCAACACCAAACCAGATTGTAGTAGGATAATTCCAATTTATATTTTTCATAAATTTAAATATTTCTTATATGATAACTTTTTGCTCTTGTTAAATGATCAAATCCTAGGACAGATAAGGTAACACCAACTCCAGTATCTTTTACACCAGTCCATGCTAAGCCAGGGTCTAAATAATCACATCTATTCATAAAAAAAGTTCCTGTTTCAACATTTTTTCCAAAATTTTCTGCAAAAGACTTATCATTTGTCCAAATACTTGCTGTTAATCCATAAGAACTATCATTCATTAACGATAAAGCTTCATTTTCATTTTCTACTTTCATTATTCCAACTGAAGGACCAAATATTTCTTCCATCATATATTTCATCGAATGATCGACATTGATGAGTGCACTTGGGCTTACATAACAATTATTACCATCATCTAAATTAAATTTTTTGTTATCTATAATGTTTTTTCCACCTTGACTAATTGCGTTGTTAACTTCAGATCTAATATTATTTGCAGCAGATTGCTTTACTACTGGACCTAAATTTGTTTCCATCTCTAGTGGATTTCCTAAAATATATTTCTCAGTTACATCTTTAAATTTTTCTACAAATATATTGTATATTTTTTTATCAACATAAATTCTTTCAATACCACAACACGATTGACCAGAATTGAAGTATGATCCATCAACTAAATTTTCAACAGCATGATTTAAATTACAATCAGCCCTAACATAAGCAGGATCTTTTCCGCCTAACTCTAAACCAGCTCCAATAAATCTAGTGCCTATAGATTTCTTTATTTGTTTTCCACCACTTACAGAGCCTGTAAATAAAACATGATTAATTCTTGAATCGGAAATTATTCTTGATGTTTGATCATGATTTAAATGTAAATATTGAAAAATATCTTTTGGTAATGAAGATTGTTTAGCAGCCTCATATAATTCTTCAGCACAAAGTGGAGTTTGAGAAGAATGTTTTAATATAACTGCATTACCCGCAAGTAAACTTGGAACAATCGAATTAACAGAAGTGTTGAAAGGGTAATTCCAGGGAGCAATTACAAATATAGTTCCCAGTGGTTCTTTTTTTATGTAATTATCAAATTCGTCATTTTTGATTGAAACTACTCTTGATAATGCCCTTTCAGCATTTTCAATCATATAACGAGCTCTTTCTTCAAAACCTCGCATCTCACCTGGGCACTGCGCTATTGGCCTACCTATTTGTTTACATAAATTACTAGAAACATTCTTGTTCTTTAAAAATATTTCTACAAAATTTAAAACTGATTTTTTTCTTTCTTCTAGAGATATATTTTTCCAATGTTTTCTAACAGAAAAAGAATTGCTGAGACTTGTTTCAATATCTTCTTCTGTTGCATAATCTCTTTTAAGTAAAACAGAGTTATCTATTGGAGTGATAGTCTCAAACATGAAATAAAATTAGCCTCTTTCGAAGTATCTTCGTAATTGCCAATCATTAACTGAACCATCATAATCTTTTTGCTCCCATTCAGCGGCATGGATATAATGATCTAGTACATCTTGTGGAAATATCTCACTTAAAAATTTAGATTTTTTAGCAAGTTGAATTGCTTCATTAAGAGTTTTAGGAACTTCATTTACTTTTTTCTCATAAATATTTCCTGAATAAGGCTTATCTAATTTAAGTTTATTTTTAATTCCATATAAACCAGCACCAACTAAAGCGGCAAAAGAAAGATAGGGATTAACATCTGCACCTGGGACTCGACATTCAATCCTTATAGATGATTCATGACCAGCTAGTCTAAACCCAGCAGTACGATTATCAATTCCCCAAACAGACTTTGTAGGAGCAAATGATCCATCTTGGAATCTTTTATAGGAATTAATATTTGGTGCTAAAAAAATAGAAATATCTGGTAATAATTTTATTTGTCCTGCAAGATAACTTTTAAAAATATCAGACATTCCATATTTGTCCTTAGGGTTATAGAAAATATTTTTATTTGTTTTCTTATCAAATAAAGAGTTATGAATATGACATGAGCTTCCACAAACTTCTTTATTATATTTAGCCATAAAGGTTACAGCCTTGTTATGTTTATAAGCAATTTCTTTTGTAGCATTTTTAATTAAAATATGATTATCAGCCATGTTTAATGCATCTGAAAAAACAACATTGATTTCTTCTTGCCCTGGAGCAGCCTCACCTTTTGAACATTCTACGTAAATTCCACTATCTAGAAGGGAATTTCTTAATTCCTGCATCACATCTTCTTCTTTAGTAGTTTGGAAAATCATGTAATCTTCAATATACCAAGAAGATTCTTTAAATTTTGTATAATTATTATTATGAATTTCTTCATAAGTTTGATTGAAAAGAAAAAATTCTAATTCTGAACCAACCATAGACTTAAATCCCATTTTGTCGGCCTTAGCTAAAACATCTTTTAATATTTGTCTTGTTGAATGAATAAGTGGTTTTTTTCCAGAATGGTCTAAACAATCACATAGCACTATGGCTGTTTTATTTAACCAATTGGCTATCTTTATGGTTTTGAGGTCTGGAATTACAGTCATATCTCCATAACCAGTTTCCCATGAAGAAGATTTGTATCCAGGTACAGTAAACATGTCCATATCAACAGTATAGAGATAGTCACACATATGTGTTTCTTTATAAACATAATCGATAAAGGCTTTTCCAGTAACTCTTTTACCATTTAGTCTACCTTGCATATCTGATACACAAACTAAAACAGTATCTATTTCTTTTTTTGTTATTAATTTTTTTAACTGATTGAATGTAATACTCATGTTTCTTAAAATTAAATTTGTATCATTTTCATATCCTAAATGATAAAGAATGAAACAAAAATAATTAATTAAAAAACGCAGAAAATGGAAAAATATAAGAATTTTGTAAATAATAAATGGATTGAAAGTGAGTCCAAGGAAACAATAAAGGTTGATGATCCATCAAATGGTAAAATCATTGGTGAAATTTCATGTGCAAAAAAAAATGAAGTTGATCTTGCAGTAGAAGCAGCTAAAAATTCTTATAACAGCAGAGTGCTGGTAGATATGCCTTTACTCTCGAGAGCAAAACTTATGCGAAAGATTGCTGAAGAAACAAGAAAAGTTTCTAAAGAAGGAGGAGAGCTTCTTTGTTATGAAAATGGAAAAAATATTGCTTCAGCAATTAAAGAGTTCAATGATGTAGCTGATATGTTTGATTATTATGCTGGCTTAACTGATAAACTTGAAGGTAAAACAATACCTGTAGCAAAAAATGTTTTTGATTACACAATTTTAGAACCTTTTGGTGTATCGGCACATGTTGTGCCTTGGAATTTCCCATTATCAATGATTGGAAGATCACTATCTTGTTCATTTGCCACTGGAAATTCAACAATCATTAAAACTGCAGAATTAACTCCTTTGTCAGCAACAATTTTTGCAAAAGCAATACAAAATGCTGATGTGCCAGAAGGATTAATCAATATAATTTGTGGATATGGCAATGAAGCAGGATCTTATCTTGTATCTCATGAAGATGTAAATCATGTAGTATTTACAGGCTCAGTTGCTACTGGAAAAAAAATACTTCATGCTTGTGCTGATAAAGCTATTCCTGCTGTAGTTGAATTAGGAGGTAAATCAGCTGGTATTGTTTACCCTGACGCTGATCTAAATGAAGTTCTAGAAAGTGCTCGTTCAGGAATATTTAGTGTTGCAGGACAAATTTGTACAGCGATGTCTAGATTGGTAGTTCATAAGTCAATTAAAGATGAATTAGTAGATAAGCTTGTTGATATGAGTAAATCTTTAAAAATTGGACCTGGTATAGAAAAAGATACAGACCTAACTCCTGTAATATCAGAAAATCAACTACAAAAAGTTGAAGGTTATGCAAGATCAGGAATTCAAGAAGGGGCAGAAGCAGCGTACGGTGGAAAAAGATTAGAACGTGAAGGATATTTTATGGAACCAACTGTTCTAAACAATGTTAAACAAAATATGACTGTAGCCAGAGAAGAAATATTTGGTCCAGTACTCTCAGTTCTTGAATATGAAGATCAAGAGGAAGCCATAAATATTGCAAATGATACTGAGTACGGATTAGGTGCAGGAGTTTTTACTAAAGATCTTAAGAAAGCATCTTGGACTGCAAGCAAATTAGAAGCTGGTCAAGTATATGTAAATAAATGGTTCACCGGAAATCATGCAACACCTTTTGGAGGTTATAAACAATCAGGATATAGCCGTGAAAAAGGAGTAGATGGACTTAAATCTTATCTTCAAGTTAAGAATGTAGGTATTAGCTTAAGCTAATAATATTAACCCATAGTAAAAGGATCACTCATTGGTTTTCGAGAAGCATTAAACCAAGTAGTTTTTACTCTGGTATATTCTTTTATTGATTCTTGACCTGCCTCTTTGCCATATCCACTATCTTTCATACCTCCAAATGGTGCCATTGGAGAAATTAAACGGTAGGTGTTTACAAAAACTATTCCAGCTCTAATTGCTTTTGAAATTCTCATTCCTCTTCCCAAATCTTTTGTATAAACACCAGATGATAATCCATACTTGTTATCATTCATAAGGTTTACTAATTCATCTTCTTTTTCAAATTTCATCACAGATAAAACTGGGCCAAACAATTCATTTTCTGCTGTAGGTAAATTATGATTTTCACATTCTATGATAGTTGCAGGAAAATAATATCCTTTATTAGATAAAGAGGATCTTTTTCCACCACACTTTATTACTCCGCCTTGTTGAACAGTATCATTTATATTTTTTTCAATTACTTCAAGCTGCTTAAGACTATTCAAAGGTCCCATTTGTGTTTCATCTGACATAGGTGGTCCTAATTTTATTTTTTTAGCTTTATCTATTAGTTTGTTTAGAAATATCTCGTAGATAGATGATTGAATATATAATCTTGATCCTGCAATACAACTCTGACCACTAGCACCAAATATACCTGCAGTTATTCCATTAAGTGCATTTTCTTGATCAGCATCATCAAAGACTGCTACTGGACTTTTTCCTCCAAGTTCTAGACTTACTTGAGACAAATTATATGATGAATTTTTTACAATATGCCTTGCTGTTTCAGGTCCACCTGTAAAAGCAATCCTTTCGACTAAATGGTGTTGTGTTAATGCTTTCCCACAAGGATCTCCTAGACCGGTTATAATATTAACAACTCCTTTTGGCATTCCCGTTTTTTCAATAAGTTTAGCAAATTCTAATAGTGTAACTGGTGCTAATTCAGATGCTTTAATGACAACAGTATTTCCCATAGCTAGAGCTGGAGCCAATTTTACAGCTGTAAGAAGCATTTGAGAATTCCAAGGAATAATTGCAGCCACTACTCCTATTGGCACTCTAGTAGTTGTAACTTGCATATCTTCTTTATCAATAGGTATAACAGTTCCCTCAACTTTATCTGCAAGTCCTGCAAAGTAATCATAATACTCTGCAATATAATTAGCTTGTGTCTTTGTTTCACGAAATAACTTCCCTGTATCAATAGTTTCAATTTTACCAAGATGTTCAGCATTCTCTCGTAATTCATTTGCTATTAATCGTAAATATTTAGCTCTTTCACGTGGGTGTAGTTGTGACCAAGAACTATCAAAAGCTTTTTGTGCACTTTGTACTGCAAAATCAACATCTTGATCATTTGCTTCTGGTACAGAAGCCCAAACTTCATTATTTTCTGGATTGAGTGTTTCTATTTTTTTATCTGATGATGAATTGACCCATTCACCGTTAATGAACATTTTATATTCTTGTATCATATCAAGTATTTAGAAATTTTTTTATTATCATATTTACATTTGAGGAATACTCAATACTGCATAAGTGTTTAGCATTGGTAATTTTAAAAAATTGTGAGTTAATAAGTTCCTTTGATAAGTTTTGTGACATTTTCACTGTAGAACCTTGATCTTTTGTACCAGTTAAAACAAGAGAAGGTACTTTTATTTTTTTAATTTCCATTGTACTATCTTTGAAATAAGAAAATAGTTTGTATGATTTTAAAAAATTTAAATAATCTTTATTTTTTTTATTAAGAGTAGTTAAAATATATTTTTTTATCTTTGGGTTGTTATTAATAAATTTAGGACTTAACCATCTTTTTAAAGCCAAATTAGATATTGGTATATTTTTCTTTGCTTTTTTGTATCTTTCTCTGACGTTATATTTTTCCAAATTATCTCTTTTAAAAACAGTAGATATTAAAATTAATTTATTAACTTTTTTTTGATATTTTTTAGCAAAATTTAGAGCAACTAAAGAACCAAATGAGAAACCTACAAGATTTATTTTTTTAATATTTAAATTATTTAACAAATTATTTAATTGTTTTGAAAAATCTTCAAAATTAACACTTTTTTTATTTAGTGGTGTTTTTCCATGTCCTAATAAGTCGTAGACTAAAATTGAATTATTTTTAAAAGATCTAATTTGAGGAAACCACATTTCATGATCCAGACCAACACCATGAATAAAAACTATAGGAATATTTTTTCTTTTATAAAATTTATAATAATTTTGATTTTTATCAAAATTCTTTAACATTTATTTTGGCTCTATACCCATTTCTTTCATATCTTGATATCTATCACCAGTCCTAGCATGAGCTCTACCTGTTGTTGCTCCTCCAATAGCGATTACAATTTCATTATCAAATGGAGCATCGTGAATTGTAAATTCATGTGTTAAATAATAAGGTCTTAGACCAGCATCTGTTTTGTGCATCATAGGAATTGAAATTTTTGATCCAGCAGGACCTCTAGTATTAGTAAAACTTAAATAAGAAGTTCCACCTACGGCATCTCTAAAAATGTTACCAAACCGAAGAGTATGTATAAAAGCTGAAGCATGTTCAATTTCACCATTTAAACCTACAATACCTGCTTTCCCATAAGCTAAAATTTTTTCTGGTGTGCCTATTTCTTTTACAAGTTCAGGGACAAGAATAGCACCTAATTTTGGTGCAAGATCTAAAATTATAGGTTTTAAATCTTCAACAAATCCCTTATCTTTCCAGGGATTTTCAAAAACTGCTGCTACAGAAACTAGTAGCACTGGATCCTTAGCCTCTTTTCCTCCTTCGATGAAAGTTTTATCTACAAATTTATTAAATTTACGTAACTTCAATTCCATTATTAGCTGGCAATTTGAATATTTGATTCATCAACTTTTATTTTCGGCATTACTTCGTTTGTAAATAATTTTATACTTCTCATACATGCTTCATGGTCAATTCCTGGAAAGTTTGACCAAACTTGTAAATTTTGGAGATTTAATTCTGATTTTAATTCATTAATTTTATTAACCACGTATTCCGGTGTTCCAAAAAGTAAATTTCTTTTATGTAAAAAATCATAATTTAATAAATCTAATTTATGATCAGTTTCTGGAAGTATTTCACCTGGGTCCATATGATTACCTAAACCTCGCCAGTGACAAACCCAACGCATATAATTTACTATATGTTCTCCAGCAAGTTTTTCAGCTTCCTCCATTGTATCAGCTATAAACATATCTCTAACAAGACAGATACCTTCTCCAAGAGGAACTTCTCGGTTTTCAGCTTTTGATTTTGCTTCCTTGTAGAGTAGAAATCTTTTCTTGAGTGCTTTAACAGTAGGTATCCACATTATAGTATTTATTCCATTTGCGGCTGCCCACTCTATTGACGAGGGGCTATCAACAACTTGCCAGATTGCTGGATGAGGTTTTTGAAATGGTTTTGGAACAATGCTAATTTTTTTTACTTCATTAGTATCTATGTCCAAGAACTCTTCATTTGGTGGACTCATATCATGTTGCCATTTAAAGTTTGGTGCAGGATAAGTGTAAAACTCTCCTTTGTGATTAAAGAATTTTTCTGTCCAAGCTTTTTTCATTATGCTTAATGTCTCTTCAAATAGTCTAAAGTTTTTTGCTTGATCTTTAAGATCGGCCTCTTTATTCATATTTATTGCTTCTCTTCCGTATACACCTCTTCCAATTCCAACCTCTACTCTGCCTTCAGATAATTGGTCTAAAAAAGCTATATCTTCAGCTAGACGGATAGGATTATGAAAAGTTATTACATTACATGCTTGTCCAATTTTTATTTTTTTTGTTCTTGCGGCAACATCTGTTCCCATCATCAGAGGATTAGTACAAGACTCCATGCCTTCATGATTGAAATGATGCTCTGTAAACCAAATTGAATCCCAATTATTTTCATCACAAAAAGCTGATATTTCTCTTGCTTCTTCTAATAATTGATTAAATGGTTTGTGTTTCCAATTAGTCGTATTACAAAAATATCCAAATTTCATTTTAATAAAATTTATATTAAGTTACGACCGATCCCACTTTCGTAATGATTATACGCTGAGTTATGTATCGTTGTTGATATAATATCACTATTACTACAATGGTTGCAATAGATTAAACTAGAATCTTGATGGAGAATAAGCAGTAATATCAATATTTGGCACTTGATCCTTTGATAAACTATCAATAATTTTTCCTGTTACAGCTCCTAAGGTCCAGCCAACATGTTGATGTCCAAAGGCATAAATAACATTATTACTCTGTTTAGATTTTCCAATAATTGGAAGTGAGTCAGGTAAAGTTGGTCTTCTACCCATCCATGTTGATTTAATATCTCCTAGTTGAGGTAAAACTTTTCTTGATTGTCTTTCTATCATTTTAAGACGTTTCGTATTTGAAGGTTTTGTTAATCCTGCAATTTCAACAGTTCCTGCGGCTCTGATACCATTATGAATTTGTATTAAATAAAATCCAGATTCAGACCAAGCAACCGGTCGATTAATCAATTTTTCATTTGTTTCAAATAAAATATGATATCCTCTTTCGGTATCAAGTGGAAATTTGTCACCAAGCATATTTGCAATTTGATTCGACCAAGCACCAGCACTTATAATTACTTTATCAAAGTATATTTTTTTATCTTCTAAAAATAATTCTATTCTGTTTTCATTTTGAAATATATTTTTAACATTTTGCTTTATATAAATACCACCTATTTCTAAAAATTTTTCGAAAATTTTTGTACTAATAGCTAAAGGATTTGTTGTGTGTCTTGATCCAGTAAACACTTGACCCGCATAATAAACATCAGCAATGTTTGGTTCTAATTCTTTAACCTCATTTTTATTTAAGTTTCTTACTTTAACTCTATTGTTTTTTCTAATTACATTTGCGTATTCATAATCTTCAAAAGATTTTTTAGTGTCAAATAAATATAAATTTTCTTCATTACTTATATACTCCTGCACATCTATATCTTTGAAAATCTCATCATAAGATAGCTGTGAATGCTTTAATAGATTTGTAAGTGAACTAGCAATCTCATCAACTTTTTCTTTTTTGCAATTTTTGAGAAAACTTATAGCCCAAGGTAAATTTTTAAGAATATACAAAAAATCAACAGCTAAAGGACCATCTTTTCTCAATAACATTTTAGGTATGTCCCATATTAATCCAGGGTAATTTACAGGAACATTTGCATAGTCGGCAAAACTACATGCATGACCAAAACTGGTCATTGTACCCGGATCTTCTCTATCTATAAGAGTTACATTAAAGCCAGATTTTTTCAGAAAATAAGCACTACAGATACCTACTATTCCAGCACCAATAACAGCAATGTTCTTCACTATTCTATCGAGCTTTAATACCTCTGAGTTTTTCAGACCTTCTTCTAAGGAGCTCAACTGTAGTTAATAAAAAGATTGAGAGTAAAACTAAGCATGTTGCCATGCATAATATAACGGGACTTATTTCTTGACGTATTCCAGCCCACATTTGTTTAGGTATTGTTAATTGATCGATACTTGCCATAAACATAACTACAACTACTTCATCAAAAGAAGTTATAAAAGCAAACAAAGCTCCAGATATAATACCTGGCAAAATTAATGGCATAATAACTTTGAAAAATGTTCTAATTGGTTTTGCACCAAGACTTTGTGCTGCTTTTACCATGTTCATATCAAAACCAACTAATGTAGCAGTTACAGTTATTACAACAAATGGTGTTGCAAGAGCTACATGAGCCAATATTACTCCTGTAAATGTATAAACTAGGTTTATTCTAGCATAAAAGAAAAACATGCCTGCAGCTGTGATAATTAATGGAACAATCATAGGTGAGATTAAGATTGCCATTATTAATCCTTTGTATGGCATATGAGGTCTGCTCAAACCTAAAGCTGCTAAAGTACCTAAAGCAGTTGCAATAACAGTTGCTATAGTACCGATGTAAAAACTATTTACTGTACCTTTCATCCATTTTGTTGAACAAGGAACTGTAGAAGAAACAACATCAGCACTACAATCGCCTATCATGTTTTTGTACCATCTTAAAGACCACGCTTCTGGATCAGGAGGCCATGCAAGCATTCCTTCTGTAAAAACCATAAATGGTGAAACGCTAAAAGATATTGGAATAATAGCAAATAAAGGTGCAATTAAAAAAAAGAAAACTACTGCGCAAAAAAATAAATAGGCGTAGTAGTAAGTTCTTTGTACTGGAGTTGCGTAACTTGGTAGTGCCATAAATTATCCTAACTTAATATTGTCTATGCCAACTATTTTATTATAAAGCCAATAAAATATTAGCATTACACCAAGAAGAATTGCGCCTAAAGCAGCGCATAAACCCCAGTTTAAAGTTGTTTTAAGATGATAAGCAATCCAATGACCAATTAATTTTCCATCTTTACCACCGACTAATTCAGGAGTAATAAAATATCCAATTGCTAATACAAAAACTAATAATCCACCTGCACTCATGCCAGGAATAGTTTGCGGTAGATATACTCTCCAGAAAGCAGTGGCAGGCTTAGCCCCTAAGTTTTGTGCTGCTCTCATATGACTTTTAGGTATAACTCTCATCACACTATACAAAGGAAGTATCATAAATGGTAACAATATTTGTGTCATGGCAATTAAAGTTCCTGTTTCATTATAAACTAATTGTAATCGACCATCATCACTCAAAATACCTAACCATACCAATATTCCATTTATTACTCCATTTTGTTGAAGCATAACAATCCAAGCAGTAGTTCGAACTAAAAGTGATGTCCAAAATGGAAGTAAAACAAAAATCATTAGAAGATTACTGTATCTTAATGGTAAATTTGCAAGAAGATGAGCTACGGGGAAACCAAGAATTAAACAAAAAATTGTAACATAAACGCTTATTTTTAAGGTCTTTATCCAAGTTTTTATATAAATTCGTCTTTTTTCATCTTGCATGACAACATTTTGATCTTGGTCATAAGTTCTATCAAGAGCGTTCCAATAATAAATAGGTGTAGTATCATTAACCATCTGCCCCATTGCATACCAAAAAGTTGGGTCGGCCCATTTTTCATTAGCGGTAATCAAAAATTCTTTATAATTATTTGGAAGTTCATCTTTTTTTACAGCTTTTTTAATTTCTCTAGAAGTTGTCTTAATCAGACTTTTCCAACCTGATTTTGAATAGTTCATGCGAGTTAACGCTCTTCCAATTTGTATTTTCTCACCATAAGCAAGTTCTTCAAAAAGAGCTTTATAAACTTCTTCTGGTGGCAGTTCGTCTTTTTCTTTATCCCATTTTTTATATTCGTTAAAAGTATTTGGAAATACACCATTGATTTGACTGTCATCTACACTTCTAAAAAGCATATCACCAATTGGCATAACAAATGTAACGATTATAAAAAGTAATAGAGGAAAAACTAATAAAAATGCCCTTATTTTATTTTTACGCTCAGCTTTTTTTAAACTTTGCTTTAAAGGAATTCCGTCCGTTGTAAGTAATGCTGAAGTAGAAATACAATCCTCCTAAAATAAATAAAGGCGAGAAATTCTCGCCTTTATATTAAAATAGTAAATTTAAATTATCAAGCTTAGTTACCCATCCACGCTGAATAACGCTCGCTAATTTCTGCACCATTATCTGACCACCACTGTGGATCATTAACGATAGAGACTTTTAGACGCTCAGGAGTGTTAGGCATATGAGGCATGATATCTACTCCTCCAGGACCCCAAGGCTCATTTGCTTCAATGATAGGAATACCAGAAGCTCTCATTGGTCCGTAAGTAATATATTTTGCCTGTTCAGCTTGCGAAGCAGGGCTAGATGCATGCATCATAAAATCAAGAGCTGCTTCTCTATTAGGAGCTCCAGTTGTTAAACATAAATATTCTTGGTCTAGAACTTGTCCTTCCCAAATATATTCAAAGTTTTCTCCTTCAGCAAGGTTAGCTGCACCAACACGACCATTATAAGCAACAGCCATTACAACTTCACCACTTTTAACTAACTCAAGAGGTTGTGAACCTGCAGACCAGAATACAACATGATCTTTAATTTTATCCATTACTTCAAATGCTCTGTCAATTGCACCAGTTTGATTTGCAAAAACTGTAGGTACTGCATTTGGAGCAACTCCATCTGCAACTAGAGCTTTTTGAATAATTCCATCAGCCCAAGTGTGGATACCTCTTTTTCCTGGGAATTTTTCCACGTCAAAGAAGTCAGCCATACTATCAGGTTTTTCTCCTGGAAAAGCATCTGGGTCATAGAATACTACGTAAGTCCAAAAAATTTGTGGTACACAACAATCCCAACCAGAGTGGTAGTTAAGACCATTAGCTTCCATATCTTCAGCAATTGATTCTCCGTCAGGTCCTGGTACACCCATTGATGCAATTTCACTTGAAATATCTTCAAATAATCCTTCATCACAACCAGTAATAGCATCAGCTGGTAATACATCAACTAAGTCCCAAGTTACGTTTCCACTTTCAACTTGCGCTCTTGTTTCACCCAAACCACCGTTATAGTTTTCAAAAACGATTGAACCTGGGTCAGAATATGTATCAGCATATGCTTTTTTTTGACTTTCTGTATAAGCACCACCCCATGAAGCAACAGTTACAGCATTAGCTGCAAACGGCGCAAAAATGATAGATGCGAATAAGAAGGCTTTTGTAAATTTAGACATATAGATCCTCCTATTTTAATTAATTAATCTTAAGATTATGTCCGTAATGACTTAGTAATAACATGTAGCTTAATTAAAAAAAAGGCTTAAAAATAAAAAAAAAAGAGCTAAATATATGGATATTTTTAAATCTAAATGTCGAGAGCCCTAACATCATCAGGATTCCAGCTTAGATTTAATAAGTCTCCCTCTTTATGACTAAAACTACCTTCGTTAGGAACTTTCACAATAAATTCATCATTTCCACAAACGTTTAATCTTGCTCTAATATGATCACCTAAATATATTAGTTCTTGTATCTTACCTTCAAAATTATTTGATTCTGGATTTGTACTGTCAATAGTAACTCTTTCTGGTCTTATTGAAAGTTGAGTTTTATCACCTTTATCATTTACGTTAACTTTTAATGCTTTTACTTTTCCAAATCCATTATCAAGTTCGACTGTACATGTATCTCCATTAACATCTCTTACCACTCCGTTAAGAGTATTATTTTCTCCAATAAATTTAGCAACAAATGAATTCTCAGGTTTTTCATATAAAATATCTGGTGTCGATAATTGTTGAACAACTCCGTCATTAAATACAGCTATTCTGTTTGACATTGTTAGCGCTTCACTTTGATCATGTGTAACATATACCACTGTAATTCCTATTCTGTCGTGAATATGTTTTATTTCATATTGCATTTGTTCACGTAAATTTTTATCAAGAGCACCGAGAGGTTCATCCATTAATACCAAACGTGGTTCAAAGACAAGAGCTCTAGCCAAAGCAACTCTCTGTTGTTGACCTCCAGATAATTGTGCGGGAAATCTGGTACCAAAATTACCAAGCTCAACCATATCAAGTGCCCTCTGTACTTTTTCTTTTGTCTCGGGTTTTGGTATTTTTCTCACTTCCAAAGGAAAGGATAAATTTTCTTCAACTGTCATGTGAGGAAATAGAGCATAGTTTTGAAATACCATTCCAATTTCTCGTTCATAAGGAGGTATTTTACTTATTGGTTTAGTATCTAAAAATATTTCACCATTTGTAGGTGTTTCAAATCCAGCTAACATCATCAAAGTTGTTGTTTTTCCAGATCCCGAAGGGCCCAACATGGTTACAAACTCACCCTTCGCTATATCTAGATTTAAGTTTTTAACTACAAGAACTTCTCCATCGTAACTTTTATCAATCTTTTCAAATTTTACGAAACTTTGAGATGGATTATTCATATTAAATATTTGTAATGATGCTTGAATAACTGGACGAAACCAAATAGTCAAAAGTTAATTTTAAAAATGTTCATATTTGGTGTTATTTTTGCTTTAGTTGCCGGAATTTTATTTGGCTTAATTGGGCCTACTACTAAAATAGCTTATAATGCAGGTGCATCAGTAGGTTTAGCTATATTTTTACGATATGCAGTTGCTTCAATTATAATATTACCTTTTATACCTTTTCAAAAAAATCTTCTTAGTAATTTTAAAAAAAATATATATTACTTTTTATCAATATCAGTTGGTTCAATATTTTTAACTCTAGGATTATTAACTTCAGTTGTATTTATCGATGTTAGCCTTACTATCCTAATTTTTTGTCTTTATCCAATATATGTACTTCTATATTCAATTATTGTTGATAAAGAAAAAATTTATTTAGCTGTAAAAATTCTTTTTTTTTTAACATTTTTAGGGATTATTTTAGTTTTAGGTCCATCTTTTAAAGTAATAAATTTATTAGGCATTTTTTTAGCTTTTCTAGCTTCTCTTGGAGCTACAAGCATGATTGTAACAAATCAAAAAATGTCATTAAGAGGGATATCTCCTATACCAATAAATATATTTATAAATGTTTTTAATACTATTTTCTTTTTTGTAATATTAAAAATATTTTTTTCTCTAAATTTTAATTTTGATATCGGCATTTATCTTTTAATTTTAATTCCTTCAATTTGTTATAGTTTGGCACTGTTGTCACAATTAATAGCTATCCCAAAAATTGGTCAATCATATACAGCTTTATTTTTATATTTAGAGCCTGTGGTGGGTGTTCTTGGCGCAGTTTTTTTATTAAAGGAAAATTTAGCAACCTATCAAATAATTGGGGCTTCTATTGTAATAATAAGTTTATTGTCTGCTTCTTTTATTAGTAGTAAAAATTAAAATTGATTTTTCATAAAATTAAACCAATTTTGACCAATAATTTTTGTGGAAACTTTTTCCGGAATATTATTTTCACACATTAAATTAAATAAATTATTTAAATCACTTGGTTGTTTATACCAACTTGGTAAGTTGGGCCACTTAGGGTTTTTATCTTTAGATTCACCGTAATCAATATCTTTTGTCCACTTACCATTTCTCATCCACATGACAACATTGTCAGGCCAATTTAAACAAAGATCTGACCCTATTCCGATATTATCTTCACCAATTAAGTTTACTAACTCATTAATCATTTCACAAAAATCTTCTATGGTGCAATCACCTAAATTTTTAAGATGGTAAGGATATAAACTTAAACCAATAAAACCATTTTTTTTAACAAGTTTTTTTAAAATATCAGTATCAATATTTCTTTTCGATTTGTGAAAGAAGCTTGGATTAGCATGAGAAATTGCCACTGGTTTTTTTGAAGTTTCAATTGCATCAAGACAAGTTTGCTTACCTGCATGACTCAAGTCTACAATCATTCCAAGACGATTCATTTCTTCAATAACAGCTTTTCCAAATCGTGACACACCTGAATCTTTAGGCTCAAAACATCCTCCGGCAAGTGGTGTCTGATTATTATAGGTGAGTTGCATAAATCTCACACCTGCTTCAAAAAATTTTTCAATCAAAAATATATCATTCGCAATGGGGGCAGAATTTTGAAAACCAAAAATAATCGCTACTTTATTATTTTGTTTAGCATTTATAATATCATCTGTAGATTTTGCATGAGCAATAATATCATGGTGCTCTTTGAAAAGACGGTGCCAATAATTAATTTTTTCAAATGACTCTTCAGTATTTTCCCAATAGACTAATGTCACATGGATTGCAGACAATCCGGCTTGGTGGGCATTTTCAAATAATTCCCTATTCCAATTACAATACTCGAGACCATCAATTAAAAGTATATCTTCACTTATTTTTGACATAGATTAATACTTCTATTAATGAAAAAACCAAAATTAACTATAAATATTTAATAAATGTTACAAAAAGTAAGAGATAACGATAACTTCATGAAACTATCAAGAATGGGATCACGTTATCCCTCGCGCCTTAGTTTTTCTAGAAGTATGTTAAGAAAATTAATTAACGACAAGTGGGAAATATATAAATCGAAATTTGATTTAGATAAAGATGGTTATGGTACAGTTGTTTATGAAATTATTATTAATAAAGATACTTATTCACTTGTATGCTTCTCTGCGTTTCTAGATGATAAAGATAGAAGTGATAGAGTTATTGCTGATAAATGGGATACAGCCTACACGTTACATATAGGTAAATTATCAAACGAAGATCTAAACAGATTAAAAAAAACTATTCCTCTGCAAGAATCTGGACGAAACTCTCCAGACGAGTTGATTCTTAGCAGAGCAAATAAAAGTGTTAGATTGTTTCAGTATGTTGTTGATTGTCTTTCAAAAGGTAATCAGCCAGATATAAATGAAATAAATAAAGTTGGGTATTTATTAAGAACTACTGCTGTTTATGGTAGCGGTAAATTTGGTTTATCAGATTTTACTAATACAAAAAATACAACTGTTTTCAATCAACCTTTTAGAGCAGAAATGTTGTCGGTATATTTAATCAGAGAATTTAGTGTAGAATTAGTTGAGCATGTTGCAAAGCAAATTAATCCAGAAAAGGCTGTAAAATTAGATAGAAAAATTAAACAACATTTTGGTATTGGTAATTCGACAGGTTTAGGCATGGCACCTTTTATTATTAAACATCCAAAGTTAATTAATAAATGGATGATTCAATACACAAAGACATTACACGAAATTGCTCAAATTAATTTAGATAATATAGTTTTTGAAAAGTATAAAAAACTTTTGAATAAAGCTTTAAATTATCTTGAAGAAGTAAGCACAAGTGATCAATTCCAAATTAATAAAAATAAAGTAACTACTGAGGATTTAAAAAAATATATTTTTTATATTAATGACTTAGATCTTTCTCAAAAATTTAAATGGTTAGATATCTTAGATTATTGTGATTCGAATTTTAATAATGATACTCAAGAAATTGCGAGAGTGCAACTAATTGAATTGTATCCTCAAGTATCAGAGGAATTAGCAGAAGATATGGCAGATGAGGAGATAATGGATATTGATGGAAATCAATCTATTGGAGATTTGAATAAAATAATCAATGATAAATATTCTTGGATAAAAAATATTGATTTTAATAACAAAGATAGCGATTATTTATTTTGGTATGTTTCAGCAGCAAAGTTAGAACCTAGATTAGGTGAAAGATATAATGAACAAGGAAGTGAATTAGAGCAAAATTTAGGAATTGCAAAAATGGTTAATGATTTATTTAAGCAAATTAAAAATATAGATGAAAATCAATTAATTTGTGAATTTTTATTAACATATCCTCAATACAGAGGAATTGTTAAAAGAATACAATCTTTAAAAAATTATCCTTATTCGGAAGTTCAAGATAATGTTCTCGATAAAAAAACAATACCAATTGATATGTTAAGATTTAAATTATCTTTTTTTGGTGCCAATCGATATGATCCTAAGTCAGATAGATGGTTAAGAGTAAGTTTTTTTTCTGGAGCTCCTTATTTATCAGATCTAAATAATAAAAATGTTGATGAATGGGGTTTTGCAACAATGAATTCATATTAATATCTGTGAGTTACTCTTACTATGAAGTTTACACTAATTCACAGCGAGCTTTTTCAGGATTAGGGTTCACATATGGATCAGATGAAGATGCTGCATTTATTACAACTTGGCTTGAAATACTTGGTTTAGACGGAATCAAATTATTAACATTAAAAATTAAAGAATTAGATAACACTTTTAATGCCAGCATAAATCCATCAAATATAAATGATGAGTTTGATTGTAATAATAAGTCTTCATTAATGATAGGGCCAGGATTAATTGATTATTTAATATCAAAAGTAGATAAAAAAGAAAATTTAAAATTAACTTTAAAAAATTGCAATGATCCCATATTCCTAATACCTTTGCTTTATAAGTATGCAAAAAAAAATATCAATTCACAGTTTTTGTTAGATCAAAAAGTTGATGCTCAAATAACAAATAAAAATATTAGTATTAATAGAGATATTATCTCTACAAATTATCAAAGAAATTTTGATCTTTTACTTACAAAAAATATTTTAAATGATCAAAAGTTAGATATTAATATTCCATCATCAAATATAAATAATTTGCTATCTGAAGGCATAAATCCTGATAAAAAATCTTGGGATCAAATATCTAAGATAGCTTTTAGAACTTTTGTACCTGAATCAGAGGAATCTAGAGCCAAAGGTGCTGGAGGTGGTGATGCAAATGATTAATTTATTATATGCAAATCTCTAGGGACTTGAGTAAGTAATTCATAACCTGACTCTGTTACCCTAACTGATTCACTTAGTTCTAATCCCCATGTATCCATCCACATTCCACACATAAGATGATAGGTAACATTAGGTTCTAAAAGTGTCTTTTCATTTTTCCGGATACTAAGGGTGTGTTCTCCCCAATCAGGAGGATAACCAATACCAATTGAGTAACCAGCTCTTGACTCTTTTTCTAATCCATATTTTTCTAATACTGACCAAAAAGCAACAGCAACATTATGACAACTATTACCTGGATTTGTTTGTTCTAAAGCTTTCTCAATACCTTCATTTGTTATTTTTAATGTATCCGATATCTTTGGATCAGGTTTACCAATATACACAGTTCTGGATAAAGCACAGTGATAACGATGTTTCACGCCACCTAATTCAATAATTGTTCCTTCATTATTTTCAAATTTTTTATCACTAGGAGTTAAGTGTGATGCTGATGCTGATCTCCCACTTGCAAGTATTATACCTAAGCCTGAATATTCTCCTCCCATTTGTGTTGTGTCATTTCCAGCAATGAGAGTATTTTGAATTTTTCCTGCAACTGTACTTTGTTTTACACCTTCTTTTATTGAATCAAATGCTGTTTCCATTCCTCCTTTCACAAGTGTGCCAGCATCTTTCATGAATTTTATTTCATTTTCAGATTTTACATATCTAACCCAATTAATTAGAAGATGCGCATTAATAAATTTAGCATTTGTTAAATTATCTTTTAATCTCCTATGATTTTCTGCAGTATAATAATAGCTATCCATTTCAACGCCAATATTTTTACTTGACCAATTTTTGTCTTTAAATAATTCAACTACATAATCATATGGATGTAATGGTGGTGATTGAATTAGTTGCTCAGGATAACCAAATATATTTTCTTCATTTAAAAAAGTTGTAATCCTAGCTCCATTCGAATCTTGCTTTCTTCCAAACCAAAATGGCTGATCTTCATCTATAGAAATTATTACTCCTTGTGGAACATAAAATGACCACCCATCATAACCAGTTAGATAATTCATATTAGAGGGATCGGTAGTTAATAGAATATCAACACCTCTTTTATTCATAGACTGTTTTACTTTTGCAATTCTTGAATTAAATTCATCTTGTGAAAATATCATAATTTTTTAGATAATCTTTCTATCTCTCTAATACTTCATATCCAAACTGATCTGCTGTTTCAAGAAGCATCTCCCAAATTGATAAAGCAAAACCTCTTGGTATAAATAAACAGTAGTTATTTGAGGATATTTTAAATAGCTTAACACTTACATGATGCATAGCTGTGCTAGCGGATGATAAATCTGGAAAATTTCCAGCTCTTAAATCAATCGGAAGATGTCTATTTAAAAATAATGATGAATTATCTCCTTTGATTTCAATACCTGTGAAAGCATGAGACATATCTAAAATTGTTGCTATTTGCTCACTTACTTCAATTTCTTTATTAAATAACCACCATTTCAAGGGCTCCATTCTCCATAATGATTTATTTTCAAACAAAATCCCTTTATTGAAACCTGGAATATTTTTAATTTTTAATTTTTTTATTAATAAATTATTTATTTCATCAATTTTGTCAGGCCAACAAGTAATTTGTAAAAATTCTAAACTTTTTAATTCTTTAAATGTTAATGATTTTTTTTTACTTGATGAATATTTTCCAACTTTATAAATTGTATCTAACGCTGAATGTCTAAGCATGCATTTTTTCCCCTTTTGGATCTACCATATGTGGTGAAACAATTTTTAAATTCATTTGTTTATTTCTTACAGGATCAGCACCAACTAAAGTAGTATCTTTCCATCTATATAAACCGCCTTTTACAAAACCTATTCCAATCCAATGTCTAAGTTCCGGAGAATAAGTGACTGAAGTAATTCTTCCAATACCTTGTCCTTTAATATTATTTTTTTCGCACACAATAGTTCCGGCATTAAAAGTTTCCTTTAAGTTTGCAGGAAAGAAACCTACTAAAACTTCTCGATCATTATTTTTTAATACTCCTCGTTTTCTCATTGCACTTCCAATATATGATTTTTTTGTAGAAGCCATTTTGCTTAAACCTGCATCATCAATTGTTACCCTTCCATCAAGCTCTGCAGCTGTCACATGACCTTTTTCTACTCTAAGTGCCCCCAAAGCCTCTAATCCATATAAACACCCATCATATTTTTTTGCATTTTCCCAAAGTAGGTCCATCATTGTATTGGCAAAATCTGATTTAACATAAACTTCAAAAGCTAATTCACCTGAGAAACTAATTCTTGCAATTCTACAAGGAATTTTACCTTTAAGAAAAGTTGAGGTAACACCCATAAAAGGTAAGTTATTATTAGTTACAACTGAAGAATCAACGACACAATTATTAAGAACTTCTCTAGATTTAGGTCCTGCAACTGATACGCCTGCCCATTGTTCTGAAACACTAGTCACATTAACACTAAGATTTGTCCATCTAGTTTGTAGTAATTCTTCTAACCATGACATTACTTTTGCAGCTTCACCTGTAGAAGTTGTCATAAAATATTCATTTTCTGCTAATCTCCAAGATGTGCCATCATCCATTACAATACCGTCATCACGTAACATGATACCGTATCTAGCTTTTCCAACTTGGAGTTTTGAAAAACCATTTGAATAGATTCTATTTAAAAATTCGGTAGAGTCTTGTCCTTGAATAGCAATTTTACCTAGTGAAGTAACATCACAAATTCCAACTGTTTTCCTTACTGTTGTTGCTTCTCTAATATAAGAGTCGCTTAATGTTTCATTTTCTTTAGGATAATACCAAGGTCTTTGATACAAACCTACTTCAATCATCTTAGCACCATGATCAATATTCCATTGATGCATTGGTGTAACTCTTAATGGTCTAAAATGTTTTCCAACATTTCTTCCACTTAAAGCTCCAATAGAAACTGGAGTATAAGGAGGTCTGAATACAGTCGTTCCAACTTCTGGAATTTCTTTATTTAAAAGATCAGCCATTAAGGATAATCCAATAATGTTTCCCATCTTTCCCTGATCATTAGCCATACCCAAAGTTGTATATCTTTTAAGATGTTCTACTGATATGAAACCTTCACGGTGTGCCAGTCGTACATCATCTGAAGTTACATCGTGTTGATAATCTACAAAACTTTTTGATCTAGATTTTTTATATTTTACTTCGTAAAGTGGTTTTATTGGATTTTTCCATCCACCAGGTTTTGGAAAAAAATAATTTGTTTTCGAAATACCTAAACGATTCAATGCATCAGTAGCACCCGCAACTCCAGAAGCAATACAATCATTTTTATTCCATAATCCTCTCGAAGAACCTATCATTGTAATATTCTCTTTGGTATCACTCGGTAAAAAACATGCATTTTCATAATCCCATTTAGGCTTTACACCTCTATGCGATAACAAATGTACTGCAGGAGACCAACCACCTGATAATAAAACTTGATCACAATTTATTGTTTCAGATTTATTAATATTTTCACTTTTTGATATGTCTAAACTATCAATTTTTTTTGAACCATTAATATTATAAGGCACATACCCTCTTCTAATTTCAAAAGTTGTGTTGGTTTCAATTTCAAAATTGGTTCGTGAGTCAAGAACAGTAACATTTGCTCCAGCTTCAGATAATAGTTCTGCAGTTTCATAAACAGAATCATTATTTGTAGAAATTACAATTTTTTTACCTGTTAGTACTCCATATCTATTTAAATAATGCTTTGAAGCATTCACTGTCATTACGCCAGGAATATCATTATTATTAAATGCAATATGTCTTTCTATTGCTCCCGCACCAACAATTATATGTTTAGCTCTAATAGTCCAAAATCTTTGACGTGGTAGTGTTTTATCTGGTAACGATAAATGGTCTGTTACTCTTTCCAATAAACCAACAACACAATTATCGTATAATCCAAATGCTGTTGTCCTAGTCATTACTTTTATACCAAGGTTTTTAATTTGATTTTCAATATGTGAGCTATCAAATTCATATTCTGAAAGTTGATCTCCTCCAATAATACTGTCTTGCTCTACTAAAATAACATCTAATTTTTTCTCTGCTGCCTCAATTGCGGCTGCAATACCTGATGGTCCTGAACCTACAATAATTACATCACAAAAATCGTGTGCGTGTTCGTAAGAATCTGGATCAGGTAATGTAGAAGCACTTCCCATTCCAGCTGCTTTCCTTATAAACTTTTCAAAAAACATCCATATAGCTGTACCCTTTCCCCATTCAAAAGGTGGTATTCCCATAAAAGTTTTATAATAAAAACCAGATGCAAAAAACCTACCTAAATAATTATTAATTCCAGCAAGATCAAAATTTACATTGGGGAAGGCATTCTGACCACTTGCTTTTAAACCATCATATAATTCTTGAGTAGTTGCCCTTACATTAGGATCTCTTCTATCTTTTAATCCTACAGTTACTAAAGCTCCAGATTCCTCAACCCCACTTGAAAATATTCCTCTTGGTCTGTGATATTTAAAACTTCTTCCAACAACTCCAATATTATTAGCTAGCAATGCTGATGCTAGTGTATCACCTTCGAAACCTTTATATTTTTTATTATCCCAAGTAAAAGATAAAACATTATTTCTATTAATTTTTCCATAATTTTTTAATCTACTTGGTTTCATTTATTATTTTCTACAACTTTCTTTAAATCTGGATGACAGGGTTTCACACTTCTAATTTCATGAGTTACTGTTGAGCGTTCAATCTCTAACCACATTCTACATCCATTAGTATGATGCCATGTTTCTAATTGAAAACCTTTGATATTTTTTCTAAAAAATATTGCTTTAGTCCATTCTTTTTCAGAAGAGTCTAAAGAAGGATATTTTATTGTAGCATCTCCTCCGTAACTAAATTCACTATGATCTCTTTCACCACAATAAGGACAATTGATTCTAATCATTTAACCGTGCAATTTAGGATCAGGTCCAGCACCACGTTCATCTATGTTGATACCTTTTTCAAATCTCTCTAAATTATGATTCTGTACGTAAATGTGTGGGCTCTCATTTGCAATTAAGTCAGCAAAATACCAGCCTGATGCGGGACTAGCCTTAAAACCTCCATAGTTCCAACCAGCATTTAAATAGAGATTAGATATTGGCGTTTTACAAATAAAAAATGATCCATCCATTGTCATATCCATGACTCCTGCCCAATGACGGAGTAATCTAATTCTACCAAGTGAAGGAAATATTGCCATAGCTGCTTCAGCAACATCTTGAACCATAGGCAGATTTCCTCTTTGCGCATATGATTTATACCAATCAAGATCCCCACCAAACACCATACTTCCTTTATCAGACTGAGATATATAGAAATGTGCACCCCCCACACCGTAAACAACAACCTGATCTAGAAGTGGTTTTACTGCTTCAGATACAAATGCTTGTAATTTATGAGACTCAATTGGTAGGTTGCCTAATTCTGCCATTTGCCATAATACTGAAGTATTGCCAGCAACAGCAAATCCTATTTTCTTTCCTTTTATAATTCCTCTTGAAGTTTGAACACTTTCAATCATTCCATTTGTTCTTGTGAAACCTGTTACTTCACAATTTTGTAGAATATCTACACCGAGTGTATCAGCAGCTCTTGCATATCCCCATGCAACTGCATCATGTCTTGCATTGCCTGCTCTTTTTTGGACAGCCGCTCCTAAAATAGGAAATCTGGAATTATTATAATTTAGATGAGGTATTTTTTTCTTAAGTTTTGTTAAATCCCAAAGCTCAGCATCTGTTCCATGAAGCCTCATAATATTATATGTTCTTGAAACAGAATCTTTAGCACCAGGACTGTGAAACAATGAAACGTGAGCTCGTTGACTAAACATTACATTGTAATTTAAATCATGACTTAAATTTTCCCATAATTTTAAAGAGTGCTCATAAAATTCATGATTCCCTGGCATCATATAATTTGATCTTACAATAGTCGTGTTACGTCCAGCGTTTCCTCCCCCGATCCAACCTTTTTCCACAACTGCTACATTTTTAATATTATGATTTTTCGCAAGATAATATGCAGTGGCAAGTCCGTGTAAGCCTCCACCAATTATTATAACATCATAATTTTTTTTTGGTTCCGGATCACGCCATTGCCTAGTCCAATATGATTGACCATTTAATCCATTTTTAATTACGTTCCATGCATTAAATTTTGTCATTTATTTATTTAATTATTGAATAGTTAATTAGAGTAAAATATTTTAACTATTGAAACAAGAGTTATTTAGTCACAATTAATTTGAAAGAATCAAATCTTCAAATTTTTTAGAATGATGTGTAATTTGCTCATATCCATCCTCTGTAATTATAAAACTATCACCAACCTGTGATCTAAATTTATTTGCACTAGCTCCTCCGTCTACTGCAAATACCATGCCAGGCTTTAAAACAGTTTTATTTCCAACTACTAATTGTGGTTCTTCTAAAAAACTAAAACCAGTTCCTCTTCCACATCGAAATGTAGGATAGGGATATCCTTCAGACTGTATAGCATCAGCATAAGCAGCATGAACTTCTTCAGCTGTTACTCCAGGGCCAAGAATATCAAGAGCGGCTTTTTGAGATTTAACTGCAGTTTCAAAAGCTTTTATCTGTTCTTTAGATTGAATTTCTTCAACCCAAAATATTCTGTCAAATCCTAATTTAAACCTGTGGAAATTTGTTGAACCACAATAACATACGAATACGGGATCACCTTTTTTTATAATTTTGGTTGAAGCACGATGGTGAGTTTTAGGTAAATCATGACCTGATGTCATAACAGGTAAAAAGTGAATATTTGGAGACATATTGATATTATCAGGATAAAATTTTTTTAAAAGCTCTGCAGCTTTTCTTGTTCCAGCTTGTGATTGAGCAAGTGCAACCTCATATTCAGGAACATTATTACCAATTGTTTTTTTAGCTGCTTCCATCATAGCCATACCTACCTCTCCAGCATGGCGAGCAATATTCAATTCATGATTGGATTTAATCATTCTTATATTATTTATTAATTTTGTTAAATCGCCAGGATCATGTTGAAGTATTTCATCTAAATAACTTTTAACCATTGAATTTATTTTAAATTTTTCAATAAAAATATTTTTATGCTGATTTATAATTTGTGGTAATAATTCTCTCCATTCATTTCCAATACCATCATTCCATGTTTCGACTTTGTCAACAGGACAAGTTTCGGGAACTAATAAAACATCAAGTAGAGGTGTAATTAAGTAAGTTTTATGATCATTTGAAACAACTAATAATGTTGGTCGATTAAAATCCATATGAAGGAAGTCGTGATATCCTGTAAAATAATATATAGAATCATCATCTGTTATAATTGAGAGATCAATATTATTCTCAGACATTTTTTTCTTTAGTTTATTTAAGTTTTCAGAAAACATTTATTTTAATTGTTGTTCTACTAATTCTGTCCAATATGAAGAACCTATGACTAATAATTCGTCATTAAAATCATAATTATCAGCATGTAATGGTCTGGAATGTTGATCTGATTTACCGTTACCCATTAAAACAAAGCAGCCAGGTTTTTCGTTTGCCATAACAGAAAAATCTTCTGAGAATAAACGCGGTTCAATATCACCATTACATTTATTGCTTCCAAGTAATGAAACTGCAGCTTTTGTGGCAGACTCAGTTTGGTTGTTTGAATTAAAAGTTACAGGACAGGTTGTTTCATATTTTACACTGCCATTAACTCCATGTGCATTACAAATGCCTTCAACAATTTGTAACATTTTTGAAGCAATTTTTTCATTCGTTTCTTTTGATAAAGCTCTTGCGTCACCAGTCATTTTTACCATACCTGGCAAAACATTTTTTTTACCATCAGTTATAAATTCAGTAATAGAAACTATACCATTATCTGCTGGGTTTAATTTTCTAGATACTATTGATTGGAGTGCTACAGCTATTTGGGAACCAACAGTTATTGCATCAACGCCCATATGAGGTAATGCAGCATGCCCACCTTTGGCTTTTATTTCAATTTCAAATAAATTTTCACTTGCTGTAATAGCTCCTTTTCTTGTACCAAACGTTCCAATTTCCATATTAGGAATGTTGTGCATAGCGTAAACTTCATCAATATTAAATTTATCAAACAAACCTTCATCTATCATTGTTCTTGCGCCAAAAGTATTCTCTTCATCAGGTTGAAAAATAAAATATACTGTTCCATTAAAGTTACCTTTTTCTGATAGATATTTTGCTGCACCTAATAACATTGTAGTGTGACCATCATGTCCACATGCATGCATTCTGTTATCAAACTTTGACTTATAACTAAAATTATTAGTTTCATGTATAGGAAGAGCATCTATGTCAGCTCTTATACCTATTGATTTTGAACTATTTCCTTTTTTTAAAATTCCAACTACTCCAGTTCTGGCAATACCAGTATGAACTTCTATTCCAAACTCTTTTAGAAGTGTTGACACTTTTGCTGCAGCATATTCTTCTTCAAAACTTATTTGAGGGTGCATATGAAGATCATGACGCCATTCTACTAATTGGTTATGTAATGACTGAGTTTTCATAACCTACATATTATTAAATTCTTTAATCTGATTGTCTAGAGAAAGCATATAATCATAATGTGAATTCCAAAATTTTTGATCTTTTCTTTTTTCAAATTCTTCAAGACTAACACCTTGTTGCTCTACCCAAGTAAAGTAACCTAAATTAAATATTCTTTTCTTATCCATGTGAGAGAGTTCAAGCATATTATCGGTAGATACTCCCGATAAATGTTGTCCAAATAATTCAGCACAAACTATTTCATCATAATTATTTTTAAAATCAGTAATGGTCTTGTTTAATTCTGACATATATAAATCAGCACCATCAGTAGCAACCGTTATAATTGCGTCATCACTATTTAAATCCATATATTTAGCTAGCTTTATTGATGCCAATATATTTGCTATTGCTGAAAAACCAAATTCAGGAAGACGAGAAACAAAATCAGGGTCAAAATTTTTTTTCTCAATTAAAAAATTTTTTCCTATTTCAGTATTAAAAATCATATTTAGATTATTGGTAGCTTGATCAGAAACATCTACAACAAAATCTGTATTCATTACATTATGAATAAGGGGAACATGTTTGTCACCAATTCCTTGTATATTATGTTCACCATAACCTCCATGAAGCAATGTTGGACACTCCAAAGCTTCAACAACTGCAATCTTCGTCTGTAATTTATCTTTAAGATAATCTCCTGCTGCTAGAGTACCACTTGATCCTGAAGCACTCACGTAAAACCTAGGAGTTAAATTACTGCTACCTTTAACTTTAAGAAATGATTTTTCAAACGATGGACCAGTTACAGAACGATGAATACCGTAATTATAATACTCATCAAATTGATTTATTATATCATTTTGATTATCTTTTTTTAATTCATTACAAGCATCGTAGATTTCTTTAACATTACTTTCTGTTCCTTTTGTCTTTATGATATTTTTTTTATCTTCAACCCAATTATTCAACCATTCAAATCTCTCATTACTCATTCCTTCAGGAAGTATTGCAATACTATTAAGACCCATTATCCTAGATATTGCCACTCCACCCCTACAATAATTTCCTGTTGAAGGCCAAACTGCTTTATGTTTTTCATAATCAAAAGTGCCATTCAATATTCTTGGAAGCAAACAACCATAAGCTGCCAAAACTTTATGAGCTGTTATTAAGGGAAAATATCGTCCCATATTTACAATTATCTTTGCCTTTACACCTGTGAATTCTGTTGGAAGCACAATATATTCAGGCTCATTTCCAAAACCTGATTGGTCTCTTTTATTAAACCAATGAACTCTAAATAGGTTAAGAGGATTGATATCATTATTATTTATTTTTTTTAGAGATTTTTTAATATCATCATTAATAATTTGAGGATCTTGAAGTTCACTTATACTAGGTAAGACAACTCCTTTTGATTTGAAATAATCAGACGTTTTTTTTATTATTTCTTGACTCATAAATTAAATATTGATGCCTAAGTTATTTTTTTTACAAAGATTATAAGCAAATCTAGCTATTGCAGTATCTTGTACGCCAGTTCCTGTCAAATCACATATCGTTATATCTTCTTTATTTTTTCTTCCTAAGCTTGGATCATTAATTATATCGCCAAGTTCATTAAATTTTTCTTTGGAAGAAATTATATTTTGTTTTAAAGCATGATGTAATTCACCCAAAACACTTGTTTGTAATTGATTGTCAGGCACATATTGATCGCAATGTTTTAACATATGAGGATCTAATTCATTTTTTTGTTCTGAATCTGATCCCATTGCTGTTATGTGAGTTCCTTTATTTATCCAATCAAATTCCAAAAGCGGTTTTTTACTAGGAGTTGTTGTAACAATTATTTCTGATAAGCTTGCCAATTCTTTGCAAGAAGAAGCTATATACAAATCTATATCTAAATTTTTGAAACTTTTTATAAATTGGTTCGCTTTTGTCTCATCTCTTGTCCAGACTATAATTTTATTTATTTTTCTAACTAACATTATTGCTTGAAGTTGTAATTTGGCTTGAATTCCAGCTCCAATAATACCAACAGAATTAGCATTTTGATTTGATAAATATTTTGTAGCTATTGCACCTGCTATAGCTGTTCTAGTATCTGTAAGATAACCTTCATCTAATAAAACAGATTTTACAACTCCAGTCTTTGAATCTAATAAAACCATCAGTCCATTACTAGATGGTAAACCAAGTTTTGGATTATCAAAAAAACCTGAAGCAATTTTTATTGCAAAACTATCAAGACCTTCAACGTATGCAGCTTTAACATCTGATTCACCATGATATTTTTCAATATCAATTCTCATTATAGGTGGCATCATTACCAATCCCTTTGATAAACTATTAAACGCGTCTTCTATTATTGGAATGAGATTTTTATTCAAATCTACATATTGAATAATATCACTTTTATTAAGGATGAGCATGGCTTAAAACTTTGTTAAATAGTTCCGAGTCAATATTTCCACCACAAATTAAACAGATTATATTTTTACCTAAATGTGATGTGAGTTTTTCTTTAACGACCATAACACTCGTTGCTGCAGCACCTTCAGAAACAATTTTATGTTCTAAAAAATTTATTCTAATTCCCTCGGCTATTTTTTCTTCACTCACTAAAACAAAGTCATCTACGTATTTTTGTACAATATTAAATGTAAATTTATTATCTAGACCAATACTACCCCCTAAACAATCAGCTAAAGTTTCAGTTTCCTCTACATCAACAGGTTTGCCCTCTTTTAGACTTTCATACATTGAAGGACCTCTTTCCATAGATACAGCAATAATTTTTGTCTCAGGTTTTTGAAGTTTAATTGCCTGAGCAATTCCAGATATAAGGCCACCTCCAGATGTTGGGATAATTACAGTATCAACTTCAGGAAACTCATTAAGCATTTCAAGTCCAACTGTACCTTGGCCTATAATAATATCTTCATCATCAAAGGGGTGAATTAATGGGATATTTTTTTCTTTTGCAATTTGTTTAGCATGCAAATCAGCTTCATCACTATTCTTTCCAATAATTTCTACATTTGCACCTAATTTTTCAATAGCCTCTTTTCTATATTCTGGAACCATTGAAGACATATATATTGTTGATTGAATACCCAATACCTTTGAAGCATAAGCAACGCCTTTGCCGTGATTGCCAGTAGAAACTGCAATGACTCCTTTGCTTTTGTCATCTTCACTTAAAGAAAGAAGCTTATTAACCGCACCTCTTAATTTAAATGAACCAGTGATTTGAAAATTTTCTAACTTTAGTTTTACTGTAGAATTTTTTGATAAAAAATTAGAATGAATTAAAGGCGTATAATTAACGTAAGGTAAAATTTTCTTATGTGCATCTTGTATTTGTTGAAGTGTAATCAATTTAAACCCTATTTAATGTAATTTAAATAGGTTACCAAAACCATCAATTTTTTGATTAATATTAGATAATCTTAATGAATCCCAAATAATAGCTTGATTACTTGAAATGATATCTCTGCTTAATTTTGACTCTAATTTTTCAATAATATCAATTATTTTTAAAGCAGTGCAAGATACAAAAACACTATCTACATCTGTTAAATCAATTGAAGAAATTGTTCGCAATAAACTGTCTTGAGTAACTTTGGCAATTTCCGAATCATAGTTTAAATTAAATGAACTAAATGATTTAATTTCAAATCCACTATCAATTAAATAGTTGTAAACTTTTACATTAACATCTTTTGGGTATGGAGTAAGAACAGCAATTTTTTTATTGTTTAGCAATTTAAGTGCTTTGACAGCTGCTGTAATAGGTGTCGTAATTAAAGCATCAGGTTTAGCTTTGAAAATTTCAGATCTTATTCTTTTTTCACCAATTTCAATAGTGCCCGAAGTACATCCATACGCTACAACTTGTATTTTTTCATTGGGTAGTATTTGATTTGTTGTTTCTGTTATATAATCAGCCATCTTTATATAGTTTTCATGGGTTAGGGGATTTAAAAAAGGTATCCTATTAAAAAATAGATCCACTGGTAAATTATGGCAAATTTTTCTAAAATCCTGCTCAATGGTAAAATCAGTTGATAGTGTAATTACACCAATTCTAGAAAAGTTTGTTTCATGTAAATTGGCTTTAACGTTATTTTGATTAAAACTATCCATTATTGGTTTGGAAAATAATCCTCACAATCACCTTCTCTATAAACATCAGTAGTTGCACAGTGTAAACTTCCGCCAAACGCATAAACGTCTCTAAAAGGTACTGGAATAACATCTAACCCAAAACTTTCCATTTGTTTAATCATTTTTTCTTCCGTTGCCTCGACACATATAGTTTTAGGATCAATTATCAAAACGTTCATTGATAACCAGATAGATGAATAACACATAGGTGGTGGACTATTATGAATGGAAGGTGCTGCCTCATGAATTTCCCATTTATTATCATCAAAAATTTTTCTTTGCTCTGATGATATTTTTCTATTCGGATTAATGATTATAACACCTGGTTTAATAGGAGTAAAACAAGCATCAATGTGAGTTGGTATTAAATCACCTGGTAAATTAATTTGATGAACGCGATGATTTGGATAATGTCTTCTTAACCAATCTAAACCACTTAAATTTGATGTAAAATTGTTATGATAAAATAGATCTTTTCCAAAGCGTAAAATTTCTGCTGCATCAAAAAGTGGTTCTTTTTCTGACAATATCATGTCTCTATTTTCGATTTTTTTAAATCGTTCTTCTTCTGTTATTCCTTCAGGAAGATAATTAGACTTATAAGATTGATTTGTTAATCTTGGTTTAGGTGCCGACTCCCATCTCATATTTTTATCTTCTGAATAATATTTTTCAAGTAATGGTCTATAGGCAAGGTACTCAAACCATCTACATCTGTAAGACATGGGCGCCTCTAGCATTTCATTTCCTACAGTAAGAATAACATCTCTTGGAGGCATACAACCAAACATACCATCATTAGACCAATCGGGTGTCTCAATACTCTGAGAAAAGTCAATAGGTGTTGGTCTATCAACTTTTATATTTAGGGAATTTAAAATTTTAACAAAGTTTTCTAATTGTATATTTGCTTTATCAATTGACTCCTTTGGACGTGGTCCGTGAGATCCTGCCATACCACTATCTTTACTAATTTTCGGTTCAAGTGCTGGTTCCATCGGAGGTATGTTGGCATTTTCAACTGCTCCAACTATAACATGTTTTAATGGATCCCATTCATTCCAAGAATTAACTATTGTCATTATATTTACCTTAATTTAAAACTATGCATTATAATTAAAATATATGGAATTAAATAACAAATCACTCTTTAAACAAAAATGTTTTATAAATGGGGAATGGGTTGACAGTTCTTCAGGTAAAACTCTTGAGGTCAATAATCCAGCCTCTCTTGAAATGATTGGCTATGTCCCAAAATGCTCAGTTTCAGAAACTAAAAAAGCTATAGATGATGCTAATACTGCTTTTCAAACTTGGAAAGAAACTACAGCGAAAGAAAGATCAGTTATTCTAAAAAAATGGGGAGAGCTCATTACTGAAAATGCAGATGATTTAGCTAAAATCATGACTATTGAACAAGGTAAACCTCTGGCTGAAGCAAAGGGTGAAATACTAATGGGCGCTTCATATATTGAATTCTATGCTGAAGAAGCAAAAAGAGTTTATGGTGATATAGTTCCTGATCCAAGACCTGGAAAAAGAATTGTTATAATTAAACAACCAGTTGGTGTTGTAGGAGCAATAACTCCATGGAATTTTCCAAATTCAATGATCACAAGAAAATGTGCAGCTGCTCTTGCTGTTGGTTGTACGACAGTCGTTAAGCCTGCAAGTCAAACACCATATTCTGCATTAGCTGTAGCAGTACTTGCTAAAGAAGCCGGTTTTCCAGATGGTGTATTTAATGTAATAACTGGATCGGCAAGTGAAATTGGCAAAGAGCTAACAAGTAACCCAATTGTAAGAAAAATTTCTTTTACAGGATCTACCGAGGTTGGAAAAATACTTTTAGAGCAAAGTGCCTCAACAGTAAAAAAAGTTTCTATGGAACTTGGTGGTCACGCACCCTTTATTGTTTTTGATGATGCAGATATGAATGAAGCTGTTACAGGTGCTCTACAAAGTAAATTTAGAAATAGTGGTCAAACATGTATTTGTTCAAATAGAATATTTGTGCATGAAAATATTTATGATGAATTCCTTGAAAAATTTACAAATGAAGTCAGTAAAATAACAGTGGGTAATGGACTTGATGATGGAATTGTATCTGGTCCTTTAATTGATCAATCCTCTTTAGAGAAAGTAATCGATCATGTCAAAGATGCAGTTAACACAGGAGCTAAAATAGCAATTGGTGGAGATGTGCATTCACTAGGTGGGAATTTCTATCAACCGACTGTTCTCTCAAATGTATCTACAAAGGCAAAAATAACTTTTGAAGAAACATTTGGACCTGTTGCTCCTCTCTATAAATTTTCAAGTGATGATGAAGTGATTAAAATGGCTAATGATACACCGTACGGATTAGCTTCATATTTCTATTCAAGAGACATAGGAAGAATTTGGAGAGTTGCTGAAGCACTTGAGTATGGAATTGTATCTATTAACAATGGATTACCAACAATTGCGGAAGTTCCTTTTGGTGGAGTTAAAGAATCAGGAATGGGAAGAGAAGGTTCTCGTTATGGTCTTGATGATTATTTAACTATAAAATATATTTCAATGGGTGGTATTTAAGAAAGCCAAGCTGCACCTCTTACGCCACTTGAATCGCCATAAACATTTTTAATAACTTTAGTTTCTAGTGTATCAGTAAAAACATATTTTTTTAGAGTATCATTTATATTTTTATAAATAAAATCTATATTGGACATGCCACCTCCCAAAACGATTACATCTGGATCAAGGATATTGCATACCACAGATAAACCTCTAGCTAAATGATCAATGTATTGATTAAGCGCAAAAATACTATTTTCTTCATTATTAATAAAACCCTCTAATATTTGATGTGAATTATAGTTTTTGTTGAAACGCAAGTTATAAGCTGATGAAAATCCTGGACCAGATATGTAAGTTTCTAAACAACCATTTTTCCCACAATAACATTTTTTTACATATTTTTTTTCTTCTTCAGTTCTACCTGGCAGTACTATATGACCCCACTCCCCGCTTATACTATTTCGCCCTCTTATAACTTTTTGGTTAATACTAATACCCCCACCAACTCCCGTTCCAATAATTACTCCAAAAACAACTTGATGACCTTTACCTGCTCCATCTACTGCTTCAGAGAGTGTAAAACAATTAGCATCATTTTCTATATTAATTTTTCTATTAAGAATTTTATCTAAATCTTGCTTAAATGGTTTACCATTTAACCATATAGAATTAGCATTTTTGATTAGAGCTGTATCATTTGATATAGCCCCAGGCATTCCCATACCAACAGACTCTGCTTTGCCATGTTTATCTTCAAAGTAATTTATAATGGATAGTATTCCATTAATTGTTCCATCATAACTTTTTTCAGTATTAATTCTTTTTCTATCTATTTCAGCTCCATTTGGATCTAGAAGAATACCCTCAGTTTTGGTACCGCCTACATCAATACCTATTTTCATTAATTATTATTTTGTAATAATTTTGTGTAAAGTTGGGATCAAAGCAACTGCTAATGCAATTTTAAACAATTCACTTGGGATAAATGGTAAAAGACCAGCGGCTACTGCTTTTTCGAAACCAATAATATAACCAAGGTAGATGATACCAAATGAAAATATAATAGCAGAACCAATTAATAGAGATACTGTAGCTTTAAAATATGTTTTACTAAAACCTAAATTTGCTAAATAACTTATAACGATAGATGCAAATAACATACCATAAAGATATCCGGCAGTAGGCCCAACTAAGTAAGCAACTCCACCACCGGCCGCAAAAACAGGAAGTCCTATCGCTCCTTGAAAAAGGTAAAATCCAACTGTGGCAAAAGATAATCTTACACTATATGTCATTCCTATTAAGAATATGACAAACGTCTGCATTGTCATTGGCACCGGCCAAAATGGTACTTGAACCTTAGCTGAAATCGCTAGCAAAATTGAACCAAATAACATCAATGTTATTATAAGAAAATTTGAATTTATATTTTCAAAATTTTTTAGTTTGTGTATTAAAATTCTATTCTCGTGCATATCTTTTCCTTTAAATAGTATAATTAAACTAATTTATATTTTGCTTCAAGCTTATCCCAAAAATCTTTCTCTAATTTTACTTTGTTTAATGCATTAATTTGCTTCAATCCTGTAGGTGAAGTTACGTTTATTTCTGTTAGATAATTTCCAATTATATCAATTCCAACAAAAAACAGATTGTGCTCTTTTAGTTTTGGTCCCAAATATTTGATAATTTCTTTGTCTCTATAAACCAGGCCAGTTTTACTTGCCTTACCGCCAGCATGAAAATTTGCCTTTAAATTACCTTCTTGGGGTATTCTTGCAACTGAACCAAAATATTCACCATCGAAAAAAATAATTCTCCTATCACCATGCTCTATCTCATTGATAAATTTTTGGACCATTATAGGCAAATTTAAATATTTCTCTAATATTGTGGAATTGAAATCACTTTTATCAAATCGATGAATACCCTCACCTCCATTACCATAAAGTGGTTTGGTTATAATATCTTCTTCTCTATCTAAGAATTCTTCAATAATTTTTAAATCTTTTGTCACCAAAGTAGGTGGCATGAATTCTTTAAAATTAAATGTAAATAATTTTTCAGTAGAATTTCTAACTGCTGTTGGATTATTCACGACAATTGTTGAAGATGGAAGTAAATCCAAAATATAAGTCGATGTAATATAATTCATATCAAAAGGAGGATCCTGTCTTAAAAAGACAAACTGAAAATCTTCTAATTTGGCAATTATTTTATTGGATTTAAAATTGAAATAATTTTTTTCATCTAGAAATAACTCTAAATAATATCCAGATGCTTGAATAATATTTTCTTTTATGAATAAATCTTTTGGATTGTAATAAAAAATATCATAACCTCTTTCTTGTGCCTCATAACCTATCAAAAAAGATGTATCGAATTCATAATCTATTTTTTTAATATTATCCATTTGGATTGCAATACTTTTTCTCATTAGAAAATCTCTTCCTCATATATTTTTTTAATATTTTTCTTCCATTCACCATTATATTTACTGATTAATAAATCAGCCGGTGAATAACCATTTGATAGATTTTGTTCTAAATCTTTTAGATAAAATGTTTCGTTATATTTTTCATTTTTTACTAAAATATTTCTTTTCTCTAAACCTGATTTTGAAATTTCAAACAATTTTTGTGCAATATCTAACAGGTCACCATTTTTGAATTTTGTTTGTAAACCTTCTATTGGAGCTAAGTTATTTATTAAATTTCTATCTTTTTGAGTCCAACCCTCAACAATTTCATTTGTTTTATCAATAGATTCATCATTATATAAGATACCAATCCAGAAAGCAGGTTGTGAACATATTAAATCCCATGAACATGCGTCCATAGAACGAATTTCTAAAAATTGCTTTAATCTAACTTGAGGAAATAAAGTTGATAAATGGTTTATCCAATCTTCTATAGTAGGTTCAATCTTTAAATCTTTAGAAATATTATTTTCCATAAAATCTCTAAAAGTATAATTAGTCATATTTATATATTTATGATTATTAATTACAAAATACATTGGTACATCAAGAGCATACTCAGCATATTTTTCAAAATTAAAACCTTTATCAAAAACAAATGGTAACAAACCAGTTCTATCTTTGTCTGTATGATGCCAAAAATGAGATCTTAAACTCTTATATTTGGAAACTTCTTTTTGATCAAAAGGTGAGTTAGCAAATATTGCAGTTGCAATTCCTTCAAGATTTAACATTAGTCGATACTTAGCAATCATATCTTCTTCAGAATGATAATCCAAATTTACTTGGTTTGTACATGTGCGTTTCATCATATGATGTCCTAATGTACCAACTTTAGGCATATATTTTTTCATTATCGAATATCTTTGTTTTGGCATCCAAGGAAAATCATCAAGAGATAAACTTGGCTCGACACCTAATCCTAATAATATGAAACCAAATTCCTTACCAATATTTTTTAAATCCTTCAAATGTCTATTAGTTTCACTACAGGTTTGATGGATATTTTTTAATTGTGCTCCAGATAATTCGATCTGACCGCCTGGTTCTAAAGTTATACTTTCACCAAATCTTTCTAGGGCAATTATTGTAGTATTTTTATCATCATAATTTGGTTTCCATCCCTTATTTACTAAATTTAATAGAATATCTTTTATACCATTGGGTTCTTCATAAGATAATTGATATAAACTATCTTTTTTTAGAACAAATTTCTCGTGTTCTACTCCAATCCGTAAATCATTTTTATTTTTAATTCCTTTATAAAAGTAATCTATTAGATCATTTTTTTTTAGCATTGGTTTAACTTAAATAAACCTATATCATATTAAAAATAAAGTTGCTAATCCAAGAAAAGAAAGAAAACCAAATACATCTGTTATTGTAGTCAAAATTACTGCAGATGCTAAAGCGGGATCAATTTTAAGCTTATTTAAAACTAATGGTATTACAATTCCTGAAAAACCAGCAATTAGTAAGTTTAGTATCATAGCAAGACCTATTATTAAGCCCAATAACAAATTATCAAACCAATAAATAGAAATTAAAGATATTATGATAGCGAATATGATACCATTTATACCGCCAATTAGAGTTTCTTTAGTTATTATTTTTATCGCATTACTAGTTGTTAGTTCTTTAACTGCAATAGCTCGCACTGCAACTGTTAAAGTTTGAGTACCAGCATTAGCACCCATAGAGGCTACTATAGGCATTAAAATTGCTAAGGCTACTACTTTTTCTATTGCAGCTTCAAACAAACCTATAACTATTGAAGCCACAACAGCTGTCATTAAATTTACAATTAACCATGAAATTCTAGATTTTGTTGTACTAATAACTGATTCATACAAATCGGTATGATCTACACCTCCAAGCTTTAAAATATCTTCCTCTCTTTCTTCTTCAATAACTTCGACAACATCATCAACTGTAATTGCGCCAATAATTTTTTTTTGATCGTTAATAACAGGAGCACTTACTAATCCATATTTATTAAATAATAGAGCTACATCTTCTTGATCTGTATTTATATTAATTAATCTTAATTCTTTATTTATTATTGAATTTAATTTTACTTCTCTTTTTGAACCCATTAATCTTCCTAATGGAACTACCCCTTTTGCTTCATTATTTTGATTAATTAAATAAATATCGTAGAAATCTTCTGGTAAATTATCTTTGTTATTTCTTAAATAATCAATTGCTTGACCAACATTCCATGATTGATCAATAGCAACAAATTGTCTTTGCATTAATCTTCCAGCGGAATCTTCAGGGTAATTTAAACCTTCTTTAACTAAAGTTCTTTCTTCTTTGTCTAAATTTTCTAAAAAAATATTTTGATTTTGTTCCTCTAAATCTTCTGCTAAATCTACAGCATCATCTATGTCTAAACTTTTTGCGTTATTAGCTAATTGTTTTATATCCAAGGTATCAATTATCTCTTCTCTAAGACTATCATTCAAATAAGTTAAGATTTCAGGATCAAAATTTTTATCCATTATATTAAGAAGACTTAATCTTAAAACTGGATCTAAATTTTGAAGAATTTCTGCTATGTCTGCATTATGAACATCTTTTAAAAAAGATAAAATATTATCATATTGATAATTTTCTAAATAATCAGTTATTAATCGAATTGATTGCCTAGAATTGTAATCGTCTCTTTTAATTATAATTTCTTCCATAATAATTGGTGCGGCTGAGAAGACTTGAACTTCCACAGGATAAATCCCACAGCGACCTCAACGCTGCGCGTATACCAATTCCGCCACAGCCGCATATATAGTAGAATTAAATATCAGATAGGATATTAACTATCAATAAAGTATATAAATGACATGAATGAGATTGAAATTAAAATATCAAATGAAGAAATAAACTATAAGGAGGCAATGCTGTTTATGGAGTCTAGAGTAAGAGACATAAGTAAAAATAATTCCAAAGAATTACTATGGTTTCTTAATCATAATCATATATTCACTCAAGGAACAAGTGCTTCAAATGAGGAAATATTAGATCCAAATATTATAGAAGTTTTAAAGACAAATCGTGGTGGTAAAACAACTTATCATGGACCAGGGCAAAGAATTGTTTATTTTATGTTAAACTTAAACAACAAAAAAAAAGATATAAGAAAGTTTATTTCTATAATCGAAAATTCTGTTATTGATTTATTAAAAAATTATAATGTTGAAGCAAGGGCATTTAAAGATAGAGTGGGTATTTGGGTAATTAAGAATAACAAAGTTACATTTGATAAGGAAAAAAAAATTGGCGCTATAGGTCTCAGAGTAAAAAAATGGGTAACATATCATGGAATGAGTTTTAATATTAATCCCAATTTAGAATACTACAATTTAATTCATTCATGTGGTTTAAAAGAATATTCAAATACTTCGTTGTATGAATTGGGAATAAAAATAGATCAAAATGAATTTGATGAAAATTTCAAAAGAATTTTTTTAAAAAAACTAAAAATTATTTAATTCTTTTTCTAAATTGTTTTCAAATTTTAATTTATTTTTTTGCATAAAAGTTAAGAAATAATTAGGTATTTTTGAGGTAAATCTAAATTTTTTCTTATTAATTGTAAAGTTGAGAGCAAAGGCGTGCAACATTAGTTTTTCACTATTGTACTTAGAATTGATATTATATTTTTGATCACCTATTATTGAGCAACCAAGATTTTTAGAAACTTTTCTTAATTGATGAGTTTTACCAGTTTCAGGGTTATACAGAATTTGTGTTATGTTATTTTTGTTACCAATAACACTGTAATTAGTTATAGTTTTTTCAATTTCCTGATTTTTATTTTTTATATTTAAAAAAACTTTAGAATTTTTATTTTTGGGACTTCCTTCACATAAAGCAATATAAAACTTCGTAATTAGTTTTTGCTTAAAAAGGGTTGAAAAATTTCTTGCATATTTTAAATTTTTCGAAATCAAAAGTAAACCTGATGTCTCTTTATCCAGTCTATGAACGAGTCTATAATCGGAGTTAATATTTTTAATTATATGGTCAATAGAAATATTTACTTTACTACCTCCTTGTGTTGCAATCTCAGCCCACTTATTAATAACTAAAAAATCGTTATTTTGAAAAATAATTGATTTGTTAAACTTTTTTAGATCATTGTCTGAAATTTTAACATTTTTTTTATAAACTATTTTATTTTTATAAAGTTCTTCATGGAAATTTAATATAATTAAATTATCATTTAATTTGACCACATAATTTGCTTTTGTTCGAGAGTTATTAATTAAAATATTTTTCTTTCTTATATTTTTTTCAATAAAACTTTGTGTAAGAGAAGTAAATAAATTTTTTAAATACTTATCTAATCTAACTTCGTAATCTTTTTTGATGTTTATTTTTTTTATCAAATTAAAACTTATTAATTAGCATTCCCAAGTATGTAAATAAAATACAGACAAATATTGAAATTGAAACATAAATAAATGCTATAAAAATTTTTCTAGTAAAAATTAAATTAACAACTTCAAAGGAAAATGCTGAGAAAGTAGTAAAAGATCCAAGCAAGCCTATAATTAAAAAAAATTTAACAAAATTTTCATTTATGTTTTTTGAGAAATCTGAAGTTATAAGATATCCTATAAAAAAACAGCCTAAAATATTTACTGTAAGAGTTCCATAAATACTGGAGGTAAATAAAGTTTTACTAAAGTTTGTTAAAATAAATCTTAGTATTGCTCCAGCTGCTCCACCTGTAGCTACTAGAATTATGTTGAACAATATTTTCTAAATTTGAGGTTGTTGCTCTACTTCCTCAGTAGATTTTTTTTCAATGACTGGCCCACTATCTAACCCTTTAGCTGACTCATCTCTATCAATAAATTCAATAACAGCAGTTGGGGCGTTATCACCGTATCTATTACCTAACTTAATAATTCTTGTATATCCACCAGCCCTAGCTTTATATCTTACAGCAAGCACATCAAAAACTTTTTTTGACATTTTTTGATCTTGCAGAATGGACACTGCTTTTCTTCGTGATAATAAATCACCTTTTTTTCCTAAGGTAATGATCTTTTCAACAAATCTTTTTAACTCTTTTGCTTTAGCTAGTGTGGTTGTAATTTGTTCATGCTTAATTAGTGCGTTTGACATATTCATAAACATAGCTTTTCTATGAGAGCTGGTTTTATTTAATTTCTTGTTTTTAATATTATGTTTCATTGAAATTATTTATTAAAAGGATCCTCATATTTTTTTGCAAGTTCGTCGATATTATCCGGAGGCCAATCAGGGACAGACATTCCAAGATTAAGTTCCATTTGCTGCAAAACTTCTTTGATCTCGTTTAATGACTTTCTTCCAAAATTTGGAGTTCTAAGCATTTCAGATTCAGATTTTTGGACTAAATCACCAATATAAATAATATTATCGTTTTTAAGACAATTAGCTGATCTTACAGAAAGTTCAAGTTCCTCAACCTTTTTAAGTAGATTAGAATTAAATGATAATGCTTCAACTTGAGTTTGATCAGGTAATACCTCAGGTTCATCAAAATTAATAAAGGGCTGAAGTTGATCTTGCAATATTCTTGCCGCTAGTGCTATAGCGTCATCTGGTGTAATTGCTCCGTTGGTTTCAACATCAAAAACTAGCTTATCGAAATCAGTTACTTGCCCAACTCTGCTATTTTCAATTTTATAAGAGGCTTTTACTACAGGACTAAACATTGCATCTAGTTTAATTTCACCAATTACTTTATTTTCATCTTCAGCAACTTCAGCAGAGACATATCCCTTACCTGTCTCAACATTAGCTTCAATTTCAAGATCAGCATTAGAATCAAGAGTCATAATTAACTGATCGGGATTCATAATTTCTGTTTCAGAGTCAGTTTCAAAATTTCCCGCTCTCAATTCTCCAGATCCAGTAGATTTTAAATACATTTTTTTTAAACCGGGTGAATGGGCTTTGACAGCAACTGATTTCAAATTAAGAAGTATATCTGTTAAGTCCTCTTTTACGCCCTGAATAGTTGAAAATTCGTGAACTACACCTTTAATCTTAACTGAAGTAATAGCAGCGCCCTGTAATGAGGAAAGTAATATTCTTCTAATAGAATTTCCTAATGTTAAGCCAAAACCTCTCTCTAGTGGTTCGGCTGTTAATTTACCAATTCTTCCATTGTTTTCATCTACATTAACTTCCATTTTTGTTGGTTTAATTAATTCACTCCAGTTTTTTTGTAACACTTATACGCTCCTTTTTTAAACTCTTCTTCTTTTTCTTGGTCTGCATCCATTATGAGGTATTGGTGTTACATCTTTTATTGAAGTAATCACATAGCCTATAGATTGCAAAGATCTAAGAGCTGACTCTCTGCCGGATCCTGGTCCAGATACTTCAACCTTAAGATTTTTTAAACCAAATTCTTTTACCTTATTGCCTACATCTTCAGCAGCTATTTGTGCTGCATATGGTGTGGATTTTCTTGAACCTTTAAAACCTTTATGACCTGATGAAGACCACGCTAATGCATTACCTTTTTCATCAGTTATTGTAATAATAGTATTATTAAATGAAGAAATAATATGTGCTACACCAGACGATAATTTTTTTTTAATTTTTGATTTTTTTTTCTCTACCATTTTATCCTTTGGTAACTTTTTTCTTTCCAGCAATTGCTACGGCTTTCCCTTTTCTAGTTCTAGCATTGGTATGAGTTCTTTGACCTCTGACAGGTAATTTTTTTCGATGTCGAAGACCTCTGTAACATCCAAGATCATTAAGTCTCTTAATATCTAATGAAACTTTCCTTCTTAGATCACCTTCAACAGAATAATCTTTATCTATCAAATCTCTAATTTTATTAACTTCTTCCTCATTCAGCTCACTAACACGTTTAGTCAAGTCAATTGAAGCATCTTTACATATATCTAAGGCAATTTTTTTTCCAATCCCATATATGTATGTTAAAGCAATATTTACTTTCTTATTAGTAGGTATATTAACGCCTGAAATTCTAGCCATAGTGAAATCCAAAAAAAATGAATGAGGGTGAATACATGATAATTATAGGATTAGTCAAGAAAAGATATGTCGGATTTTGGCTGTTTTTCATGTTTTTTTTAATATTTGTCTAATTTTTAGTGTTATTTCTTCAATTTTTAAAGATCCATTTATTTCATAAAAAATTGGAGAATATTTATCTTTGTAGAGATTTGATACTTTTTTAGTAGAATTAATATATTCGTTATATCTAGTTTCTATTACATCAATTTTATCATCTTCTCTGCTTTCCTCAGATGATCTTTTTAATATTCTATTTTTTAAGAATTTAAAATCTAGATTAATATTGAAAATATAGTCTATTGAATTTGAATTTTCAGAAAGATAATTATCAAGATATTTTGCCTGTTCTAATGTTCTGGGATAACCATCTAAAATAAAACCATTATTAGCTTCAATTTTTAATCTAGCTGCAACAATTGGGTTTAGAATTTGATCAGAAACCAAATTACCAGAAGACATTATTGATCTTAACTCACTTGCAAGATCATCTTTATCAAGTAATTTCTTTCTTAATATATCTCCAGTTGAGAGATGTGATACGCTTAAGAGATTGGAAATTATTTTAGCCTGAGTACCTTTTCCTGCCCCAGGAGGGCCAAAGAAAATTATGTTATACAATTTATCTTCTACCTTTTAACTTAGTTTTTTTAAGTAATCCCTCATACTGATGTTGGAAAAGATGTGATTGCACTTGAGTAATAAAGTCGATCATAACTACAACAACAATTAACAGTGCTGTACCTCCAAGATAAAAAGGGATAGATGTTCTAGATAATAAAAATTCTGGAAGTAATGCAACAAATGTTAAATAGATTGTTCCAATAGTTGTTAATCTAATCAATACGAATTCAATGTATTTTGCAGTATTTTCTCCTGGTCTTATCCCAGGTATGAAACCTCCATACTTTCTTAAATTCTCAGCCTGTTCGTCGGGATTAAAAACTATTGATGTATAAAAAAATCCAAAGAAAATTATCATTGCTGCATAGAGTGCTAAATAAAGAGGCTGTCCTCTTCCTAAATAACTAGAAATCAAAATAAAAATATCACTCGAGGATCCTGCACCAAATCCTGACATTGTGTTAGGAAGAAGAAGAATAGAAGAAGCAAAAATTACTGGAATTACACCCGCCGTATTTATTTTTAAAGGAAGATGTGAACTTTGACCTCCATAAATTTTATTTCCAACTTGTCTTTTAGGATATTGAACTGGCAGACGTCTTTGAGCTTTTTCTATAAAGACTATAAAAATTATTAATAAAAGTATTAAAATTAATATTCCTAATATAAAAGCAATGCTTAATTCACCAGTTCTACCCAACTGTAAAGTACTGATAAAAGCACTTGGTAAATTAGCAATAATACCTGCTGTAATAATTAAGGAAATTCCATTCCCAACACCTCTGGATGAAATTTGTTCACCTAACCACATAAGAAAAATTGTTCCTCCAACTAGAGTTATAACTGTAGTCAATCTAAAAAATAAACCAGGTTCAAAAACTATATTTCCATATGTTGTCTGCATAGATTCTAAACCAATTGAAACGCCATATCCTTGAACTGCAGCAATAATAACAGTTACGTATCTTGTAACTTGTAATAATTGACGTCTACCTTTTGAGCCTTGTTCTTTAAGGGACTTGAGATATGGTATTGCAGATTGCATCAGGGTCATAATTATTGATGAAGAAATATAAGGCATTACACCTAGTGCAAAAATCCCCATTCTTCCTAATGCACCTCCAGAAAATGTGTCAAAGATTCCTAATATTCCAGAGGATTGTTGTTCGAAAAATTGCTGTAAGGCTAATGGATTAATTCCAGGTATTGGCAAAAAGGTTCCCAAACGAAAAACAATTAATGCTCCTAATGTAAATAAAAGTCTCTGTCTTAATTCTGTTGCTTTGCCTAAAGCTCCAAAATTTAAGTTATTCGCTAATCTGTCTGCAGCTGTTGCCATTTATTTCTTTGTTAATTTAATTTTTCCACCTAATTTTTCTAAAACCTCAATTGCTTTTTTTGATGCATATGAAATTTCTAAATTAGTTGCTTTTTCTAATTGCCCAACATTTAATAGCTTAAGATTGCCCTTAGTTTTTTTAAAAATTTTTTTTTCAAATAGTTCAACTTCTTTAATTGTGTTAGAGTCAAGGTCGTACTTTTTGATAATGTTATTAATAATATTAAAATTAATATTTTGAACTTTAGTTTTGAATGGATTTTTGAAACCTCTTTTTGGTAAACGACGATATATTGGCATTTGTCCACCTTCAAAACCATTAATAGATACACCTGATCTCGATTTTTGACCTTTTACACCCCTACCAGATGTTTTTCCAAGACCAGAACCAGACCCCCTACCTCTTCTTTTATTTTTTTTACTAGAGATTAGTGTTGATTTTAATTGATTTATTTTCATATTTAAACATTCTTACTATTAGTAATATCTGTAACTTTTTTTGATCTTTTTGCGGCAACAGATTTTGGAGATTCAGATATTTTAAAAGCGTTCAAAGTTGCTTTTAGCATATTATGGGGATTAGAAGTCCCAGTTGATTTAGCAACAACATCCTTTATACCGATAGACTCAAATAGAGCTCTCATAGGACCACCTGCAATGATACCAGTACCTGGTGCAGCTGCCCTGAGTATTACTTTTCCTGCTCCAAATCTACCAACAACATCATGGTGTATAGTTCTATTTTCTTTCAAATGAACTCTAATCATTTTTGACTTAGCGTTTTCGGTAGCTTTTCTAACTGCTTCAGGAACTTCTTTTGCTTTACCAGTACCTATACCAACCATACCTTTACTATCGCCAACTATCATAATAGCTGCAAAACCAAATCTTCTTCCTCCCTTTACAACCTTAGCAACTCTATTTATTGTCACTAAATGTTCAAGCAATTCGTTTTTATCGTTTTCAAACATATATACCTCTAAAAATTAAGACCCTCTGATCTAGCAGCATCTGCAAGGATTTTTATTAAACCATGATACTTATATTTACCTCTATCGAATGCAACCTTATCAATACCTTTTGCAATAATTTTTTTTGCAATACTTTTTCCTATAAGCTCAGCTATTTCTTTTCTTTGTAAATTTTTATCTTTTATTGATTTTTCAAGAGATGATGCGCTTGCAAGTGTTACACCATTATTATCATCTATTAACTGAACATAAATGTGATTGTTTGACCTAAAAACGGTAAGTCTATTTCTATTAGATACACTCTTGGTTTTGTGTCTTACTCTTTGTTTTCTGTCTAACATAAATTACTTCTTTTTTCCTTCTTTTCTGAATATGTATTCATCAATGTATTTAACTCCTTTACCTTTAAAAGGCTCGGGTTTTCTAAAAGATCTAATTTTAGCTGCAGCTGCACCAAGTTTTTCTTTATTTATACTTGTAAGCTTAATTAAGTTTTGTTTAGGACATTCAATTTTTACATCCTTGGGAATATCAAAATTAATATCATGACTGAAACCAAGTTCTAATTTTAGTTTTGAGCCTGAAACACTTGCTCTATAACCTGTTCCATTTAATTCTAGTGTTTTAGTAAAACCATTTGTAACACCATTTATTATGTTAGCAACAATTGCTCTTGTTGTTCCCCAACTTGGATCTTTAGTATTTTCGTTAATAGGTATAACCTTGATCTCTTCTTCTTTAATGTCAATGCTAAATTTTGAGTTAATAGGAATTTGTAAATTTCCAAGCTTTCCCTTAGCTGAAAAAACTCCTTCATTAAAAGTACATTCAATATCTTTTGAAATTCTAATTGGATTTTGAGCAACTCTTGACATTAAAATACCTCACACAATATTTCACCACCAACATTATTTTTCTTAGCTTCATGATCTGACATCACTCCTTTTGGGGTTGATAATATTGATATTCCTAAACCCCCATAAGGCTTACTAAGTTCTTTAATTTTAGAATATTTTCTAATTCCAGGTTTTGATATTCTTTTAATTTTTTTTATTACAGGGCTTCCATTATAGTATTTTAAATCAATTATTATAGAATCAATACCTTTTCTTTCTTCTATATTTTTAAAATCTCTAATATAACCCTCGTGTTTAAGAACACTTAAAACATTCATATTTAATTTCGATTTAAGACAAGATGTTGATACTTTATTTGCTTGATGAGCATTTTTTATTCTTGCTAACATATCTGAAAGTGAATCATTAAAAGCCATAATACCCCCTCTACCAGCTTGACTTAACAACTCCTGGTAAATCACCAGACATTGAAAGTTCACGAAGTTTAATTCTAGATAAACCAAATTTTCTATAATTTCCTCTTGGTCTTCCAGTAATTTCACATCTATTTCTATGTCTAATTGCTGATCCATTTCTTGGAAGATCATTTAATTTATTTTGATAAGAAATTCTATCCTCTAAACTAATATTCTTATTTTTTATTTTGGACTTTAAACTCTCTCTTTTAGATTTATACTTTTCTACTAATCTTTGCCTAAATAGATTTTTTTTAATTGAACTAAGTTTTGCCATTTTTCTCCTTAATTAATCTGATTTTCTTTAAAAGGCATATTAAAACTTTTTAACAGCTCTATAGCCTCGTTATTATTTTTTGCAGATGTACATATTGTAATATCCATACCTCTTATTTTTTCAACTTTATCGAAATTTATTTCTGGAAAAATAACATGCTCTTTAATACCCATAGAAAAATTTCCGTTACCATCAAGGCTTTTGGTATTTAATCCTCTAAAGTCTCTAATTCTTGGTATTGCAATATTTACAAGCCTATCAAGAAACTCATACATTATTTTATTCCTTAGTGTTACTTTTACACCTAAGGGCATACCAGATCTTATTTTAAAACCTGAGATTGCTTTTTTTGCATTAGTTTTAATTGCTTTCTGTCCTGAAATAAATGATAGGTCTGCCATTGCTTTATCAATTAATTTAGAGTCATCTTTAGCTTCTCCAACACCCATATTTAAAACAATTTTTTTTAACTTTGGAACTTCAAACATATTTTTTAGACCAAGTTTAGATTTCAAATCGTGTTTAATTTGATTATTATATTCCTCTAACAATCTACTCATTTATATGTCCTTACCCGAAGATTTATTAAATCTTATTTTTTTATTGTTATCAAATTTGTAACCAATTCTTATTCCTTTTTTTAATTCTGGATCATAAAAAGATAGATTAGAAATATGCATAGGCATTTCTTTATCTATTATTCCACCTGGTTGATTGTTATCAGGCTTTTGATTTTTTTTAACTCGATTTATTTCTGAAACAATTGCTTTCATCTGCTTAGGGATCATCTTAACAATTTTTCCAGTCTTACCTTTATCTTTTCCTGCTAGAATAATTACTTCATCGCCTTTTTTTAATTTGAATTTATTGTTCATTAAATTACCTCTGGCGCTAAACTTATAATTTTCATAAATTTTTTACTTCTTAATTCTCTTGTTACTGGACCAAATATTCTTGTGGCAATTGGCTCCTCTTGCTTATCTAATAAAACAGCAGCATTCTTATCAAATCTAATTGCACTACCATCAGATCTTTTAAAATCTTTAGATGTTCTAACAATAACTGCTTTAAAAACATCACCTTTTTTTACTTTAGCTCGTGGTAAGGCATCTTTAATGGAAACCACAATAATATCTCCAATAGAAGCGGATCTTCTTTTTGATCCTCCTAAGACCTTAATACATTGGATTTTTCTTGCTCCAGAATTATCAGCAACAAAAAGTTTTGATTGCATTTGAATCATTTATTTTCTCCAGTATTTGACATTACTTTCCATTTTTTTAATTTTGAGATGGGTTTAGACTCTATGATAAAAACTGTATCACCAACGTTAAATTCATTATTTTCATCATGAGCGTGGTATTTTTTTGTTTGCTTTATTATTTTCTTGTAGAGTTTATGTTTTACTCTTCTTGTAACGTCTACTGTTATAGTTTTATTTGAGTTAGAAGAAACAACTTTACCAGACAAAATTCTTTTAGGCATTTTTCTCTCCATTTGTATTTGACAATTTTGTTTTAAGCCTTGCTATCTGTTTTTTTGCATCTTTTATCTTAGATGTTTTTTCAAGTTGACCCGAAGACTTCTGAAAATTTAAATTTAAGAGTGATTTCTTCAAATTTAAAATCTCGTCTTGAATTTTTTTGTCATTTATATTTGTTTTTTTATTCATTAAATATTTCTCTCAACAAACTTACATTTAATTGGAAGCTTAGCGGCAGCTAGTGTCATTGCTTTTTTAGCATCATTAATACTTACGCCATCTACTTCAAACATTATTCTACCGGGCTTAACTCTACAAGCCCAATATTCAATTGATCCCTTGCCTTTACCCATTCTAACTTCAGCAGGCTTTTTAGATACTGGAACATCTGGAAAGATTCTAATCCACATTCTTCCTGCTCTTTTTAAATATCTTGTAATTGCTTTTCTCGCAGCTTCAATTTGTCTAGAGGTAACTCTTTCTGGTTCAATTGCTTTTAAACCATAACTCCCATAATTTAGAGCATAGTTACCTTTAGAAAAGCCATGTATTCTACCTTTAAATTGTTTTCTGTATTTAGTTTTTTTAGGAGATAACATGTTCATTATCTAACACTCCCTTGGTCAATCTGTTTTTTTTCACTTGCATAAGGATCCTTAGATAAAATTTCTCCTTTATTAATCCAAACTTTAATTCCACAAATTCCATAAGTTGTCTCAGCTTCAGCACTAGAATAATCAATATCTCCCCTTAATGTGTGTAGGGGTACGCTACCTTCGTGATATTTTTCAGTTCTAGCTATTTCAGCTCCACCTAATCTTCCACTACAAACAACTTTTACACCCTTTGCTCCTAATCTCATTGCTGATTGAACTGCTTTTTTCATTGCTCTCCTAAAGGATATTCTTTTCTCAAGTTGAGAGGCAATGTTCTCAGCAACTAACTTAGCTTCAACTTCAGGTTTTCTTACTTCCTTAATATCTAAAAATACCTCAAGTTTAGACATTTTTGAAAGATCATTTTTTAAAGTTTCAATATCAGCACCTTTTTTACCAATGATTATACCTGGTCTAGAACTATAAATAGAAAGTCTTAATTTTTTTGCAGCTCTTTCTATATTAATTTTAGAGATACTCGCATTTTTTAATTTTTTCTCAACATAGTTTTTAATTTTCAAATCTTGGTGTAATAATTTTGTATATTCATTTTTAGAAAACCATCTTGATGACCAAGTTTTATTGATGCCAAGCCTAATACCGTAAGGGTTAACTTTTTGTCCCATTATTTTTTTTCCTTTTTCATTTCTGATCTTTCTTCAACAACAATTGTTACTTTGCTAAATGGTTTAATAATTGAAGCAGCTCGACCTTTAGCTCGAGGTCTCCATCTTTTCATTCTTAAACTTTTACCCACAAAAGCTTCTTTTACAAAAAGTTTATCAATATCTAATTGCTTATTATTTTCTGCGTTTGCAACAGCTGCATTTAAAACTTTCAAAACACTTCTTGATACTCTTTTAGATGAAAATTGTAGTTGATTAATTGCTGAGTTAACCTTCATATTTACTATACTATTTATAAGTACTGATAATTTTGATGGACTAATTCTAACCATATTATCTTTTGCAATTGCTATAAGGTTCTGATTCATTTTTGTTCTGCTTTTTTGTCGGCAGCTGTATGCCCCTTGAATGTTCTTGTTGGTGAAAATTCTCCTAATTTATGACCAACCATTTGCTCATTAATAGTTACAGGAACAAATTTTTGTCCATTATATACACCAAATGTTAGACCAACAAATTGAGGAAGTATAGTTGACCTTCTAGACCAAGTTTTTAAAACTTCTTTTCTACCGCTTTGAGATAATTTTTCTGCTTTTTTGATTAAAGTAATATCTACAAATGGCCCTTTCCAAATTGATCTTGTCATTATTTCTTCTTCCTTCTAATTATAAACTTATCAGTTTTTTTATTGTTCCTTGTTTTTTTTCCTTTAGTAGAAACACCCCATGGAGTTACTGGGTCCCTACCACCGGAAGTACGACCTTCCCCACCACCATGGGGATGATCAACTGGATTCATAACAACACCTCTTACTTTTGGTCGAAATCCTAGATATCTTTTTCTTCCAGCTTTACCTAGTTTAATATTTTTTTGATCAGGGTTAGATACCTCTCCAACTGTGGCTTTACAATTTTTATTTATATGTCTTATTTCACCAGAAATTAATTTAATCTGAACATATGGCTGTTCCTTGGACACAATTTGTGCAGAAGATCCAGCAGATCGAATTAATTGTGCACCAGCACCTGGTTTAAGTTCTACATTATGTATATTTGTTCCAACTGGTATATTATTTACAGGTAGACAATTACCATTTTTAATAGGAACACTTTCACCGGAAATAATTTTTTCACCTATCTTTATATTTTTTGGTGAAATAATATAATTATGTTCACCATCATCGTATCTAATTAAAGATATAAAAGCTGATCTATTAGGATCATATTCATTTCTTATAACTTCAGCTAAAATATCGGTTTTAGATCTTTTAAAATCAATTAACCTATATTTTCTCTTAACACCTCCACCCATTCTTCTAGAAGTAATTCTACCTTGATTATTCCTTCCTCCAGTAGAATTTATTTTTCGCAATAACGATTTATGAGGCTTGTCTTTAGACAAATCTTTTTTTGAAACTAATACTGTACCTCTTAATCCAGGGGTTATTGGTTTAAATTTTAAAAGCATTATTTAATCTCCAATGAAGAATCAATAGTGTTACCTTCATCTAATGTTACTATAGCTCTTTTGGTATCTTTTCTAAAACCATATTGACCTTTAAATGTTTTTCCCTTACCTCTTAGTATTGAGGTGTTTACTTTATTAACCTTTACTTTGAATATTACTTCAATGGCACTTTTAATATCAGCACTATTTGAATATTTGGAAACTACAAACGAGTATTGATTAAATTGTTGCAAGTTAGTAGATTTTTCAGTTGTTATTGGCTTTTTAATTATATCATAAGCTTGTTCAATAGATATTTTTTGTTTGTTATTTTTCATAAAAGCCTCTTAGTTATTTCATCGATAGATTTTTTTTCAAAAAATATTTTATCAAATGTAATTAAGTCTTTAACGTTGATACCCTTTTGATTTAAAATTGATACTTTTGGTATATTAGATGAGGCTAATTTAAAATTCTTATCAATTCCATTTTCTGAATAAATGAATAGGGCTGATTTATAATCAAAATGTTTAAGATTAGAGTTTAATTCTTTTGTTTTGAAATTTTTAATTTCAAAAGTGTCTATGATGACTACTTTATCATCTGTAACTTTTGTTGATAAAGCGGATTTTAAAGCTAACTTTTTCTCTTTTTTATTTAAATTAAAAGAGTGATCTCTATTTACTGGACCCATTGATACAGCTCCCCCTCTAAAATTAGGTGGTTTGTTGCTGCCTTGTCTTGCATTTCCCGTACCCTTTTGAGAGAAGGGTTTTTTACTTCTACCACTTACTTCTGATCGAGTTTTAGTCTTATGTGAACCTTGTCTTGATTTTGCATTTTGATATCTAATATATTGATGAATTAAATCTGGAAGTGTTTTTATACCAAAAATATTAGAGTCTAGATCAATATTTCCTACTGTTTTATTTTCAAGATTTAAAATTGATTTTTTCATTTATTTTCTCTTAACAGAATCTTTTAGATAAATGATTGAATTTTTTTTACCTGGTACTGAGCCCTTTACCAGTATAAGGTTTTTATCATTATCTATTTCAACTATTCGTAAGTTTTGCTTAGTGACCTTTTTATTACCCATTCTACCAGCCATCTTTTTTCCTTTGAAAACCCTTCCAGGATCCTGGTTTTGACCAGTAGATCCATGAGAACGGTGAGATATAGAAACGCCATGTGATGCTCTAAGCCCTCCAAAATTATGCCTTTTCATAACACCAGCGAAACCCTTTCCAATAGAAAAACTACTAGCATCGATAAATTGATCTACCTTAAAATGATCTGCATTCAGTATCGTCCCAACTTCTAAGATATTTTTGTTGTCAACTTTAAACTCTTTAACAATTTTTTTTGGATTAATATTAATTGAAGAAAACATTTTTCTTTGTGGTTTTTTTATATTTGAAATATCTTTATCAGTATCTATTGAAGTAAGTTGTACAGCGTTATAGCCATCTTTTTCCATAGTTTTAACTTTTGCTACGACACATTCATCAACCTTCAACACAGTAACATGTGTATTACTACCATCTTCTTGGTAATATGAACTATTTCCAATCTTCGTTGCTATTAAACCAGGTCTAGACATATCAAATCTTAATATCAACCTCTACCCCGGCAGATAAATCTAACTTCATTAAGGCATCGACCGTTTGAGGTGTTGGGTCAATAATATCTAATAAACGGTTGTGAGTTCTTATTTCAAGCTGATCCCTACTTTTTTTATCTACATGAGGAGATTTATTAACTGTAAATCTTTCAAATCTAGTAGGTAAAGGAATAGGGCCTTTAACTTTTGCACCTGTTCTTTTTGCTGTGTTAATGATATCTTGAGTGCTATTATCAAGAAGAGAGTTATCAAAACCTCTAAGTCTTATTCTAATATTTTGGTTATCCATTATGCTAATTTTGCCTTTACTTCTTCTGCTACGTTTGAGGGAACTGCCTCATAATGATCAAATTGCATGGTATAATTTGCTCTACCCTGAGATAAAGATCGAAGATTATTTACATAACCAAACATATTTGCAAGTGGAACCATCGAGTCTACGACATTTGCATTGCCTCTTGTAGACATCTCTTGTACTTGACCTCTTCTACTATTAAGATCGCCAATAACGTCACCCATATACTCTTCAGGTGTAACAACTTCGACTTTCATCATAGGCTCTAGAAGTACAGGACGAGCTTTAGAGATACCTTCTCTAAAAGCAGCTCTTGCTGCAATTTCAAAAGCAAGAACACTAGAATCCACATCATGATATGCACCATCATATAAAGTTGCTTTAAAATCTATACATGGAAAACCTGCAATGACTCCAGTTTGTTGTTGAGCAATTAAACCTTTCTCCACTCCAGGAATATGCTCTGTAGGAATATTTCCACCTTTAATTTGATTAATGAATTCATAACCACTACCTGGTTCTCCAGGCTCAAACTTAATTTTAACTCTAGCAAACTGGCCCGCTCCACCTGATTGTTTTTTGTGAGTATAGTCTACATCAAAAGAACTTGAAATTGTTTCTCTATATGCAACTTGAGGAGCTCCAACATTAGCTTCTACCTTAAATTCTCTTTTCATTCTATCAACAAGAATTTCAAGGTGAAGCTCTCCCATGCCCTTAATAATAGTTTGACCACTTTCATGATCAGTTGTTACTCTAAAACTTGGGTCTTCCTGAGCTAATCTTCCTAAAGCTTGACCCATTTTTTCATGATCAACTTTTGTTTTAGGTTCAACAGCAACTTCAATAACAGGATCCGGAAAATCCATTCTTTCTAAAACTATTGGTTTATCTGAAGCGCATAAAGTTTCACCAGTTGTTACATCTTTTAACCCTACCAAAGCGACAATATCTCCTGCGTTTGCAGTTTTTATTTCTTCTCTGTTATTCGCATGCATTAGAAGCATTCTTCCTATATTTTCTTTTTTACCTGAATTTGAGTTCAAAACTGAGTCTTTTGTATTTATTGAGCCTGAGTAAATTCTAGCAAATGTTAAACTACCAACAAATGGATCTGTCATTATTTTAAAAGCCAAAGCACTAAAAGGTTCACTGTCATCACATTTTCTAGTTAATTCTTTTGAGTCATCGTTGATGTCCACTCCTCTAACATTCCCAACATCAGTTGGAGATGGCATATAATCAATGACAGCATCCAAAAGAGGTTGAACACCTTTGTTTTTAAATGCTGAACCCGTTAAAACTGGAACAAACGATCCTCTTAAGGTGCCTTTCCTAATGCAGGATTTCAATTCATCAGTGGAAGGTTCATTACCTTCTAAATAAGATTCCATAATTGAGTCATCTTCTTCGACTGCCTTTTCAATTAGCTTTAATCTATATTCCGAAGATTGTTCTTTTAAATCTTCTGGTATGTCTACGATATCAAATTTAGCACCTAAGCTCTCATCTTGCCAAATAACTGCTTTATTAGAAACCAAGTCTACAACACCTTTAAGATCACTCTCAATACCGATTGGTAGTTGGGTAACTAGAGGGTATGAACCTAAACGTTCTGAAATCATGTCAACACACATGAAAAAATTAGCTCCAGTTCTATCAAGCTTATTAACAAAGCACATACGTGGAACTTTATATTTATCAGCCTGTCTCCATACTGTTTCAGATTGCGGTTCAACTCCAGCAACACCATCGAATACAGCAACCGCACCGTCTAAAACTTTTAAGGATCGTTCAACCTCAATAGTAAAATCAACGTGACCTGGTGTATCTATTATATTTACACGATGATCTTTCCAAAAGCACGTAGTAGCGGCAGATGTAATTGTTATACCTCTCTCTTGTTCTTGTTCCATCCAATCCATTGTTGCAGCACCATCATGAACCTCTCCAATTTTATGAGATTTACCAGTGTAATATAAGATTCTTTCAGTTGTAGTTGTTTTGCCAGCATCAATATGAGCCATGATGCCTATGTTCCTATATTTAGATAATGGATGAGATCTAGTCATATATATTTACCATCTAAAATGTGAGAAAGCTCTGTTTGCATCAGCCATTTTATGAGTCTCTTCTCTTTTTTTTACAGCATTACCTTTATTGTTAAATGCATCAATAATTTCATTGGCAACTCTTTCAATCATTGTTTTTTCATTTCTTTTAACCGCTGAGTCTACAATCCATTTCATAGCCAGTGTCTGAGCTCTTTTTGGTCTAACTTCCATAGGGACCTGATAAGTTGCACCACCCACTCTTCTTGATCTAACTTCCAAGGCAGGTTTCACATTATTTAAAGCTTCATGAAAAAAATCAATTGGGGTTTTATCAGTTTTTTTTGATACAAAATCAAATGCACCATAAACAATCTTTTCAGAAGTAGATTTTTTTCCATCTATCATTATTCTATTCATAAACTTAGCTAAAACAAGATCCTTATATTTGTGATCAGGTAGTATAGTTCTTTTTTCTGCTGCTCTTCTTCTAGACATATTTATTTTGGACGTTTAGCTCCATAAAGTGATCTTCTTTGTTTTCTTGATGATACTCCCTGAGTATCAAGAGTACCTCTTAAAATATGGTACCTTACGCCTGGTAAATCCTTGACTCTTCCACCTCTAATTAATACGACTGAGTGTTCTTGTAAGTTATGACCTTCGCCTGGAATATATGCAGAGACTTCTTGTCCATTTGTAAGTTTAACTCTAGCTACTTTTCTTAAAGCTGAGTTTGGTTTTTTGGGAGTAGTTGTATAAACTCTTGTACAAACACCGCGTTTCTGTGGACTTTTGTCTAATGCCGGAACCTTGTTTCTTTTTGGTACGGCGGATCTACCCTTCCTTACAAGTTGATTAATAGTTGGCATTTTATCCTTTAGTTAAGTGTTTGGATTTTACTCCACGACCTCTAACAAATCGTATGGGTCTTTATTAATTGATTACAATAAAGTCAAGCAGATATAGTAAAAAAATGTCTAATTTTCTATATTTTCGCTGTCTTTTTTACCTATTATATCTTGATCTCTCTCAAATGCTATATTTTCATAATCAGATGTCAGTTTTCCAGTCCCAGCAGGTATGAGCCTACCTACAATTACATTTTCTTTGAGTCCATTTAAAGTATCAACTTTTCCTAAAGTAGCAGCATCAGTTAATACTTTAGTTGTTTCTTGAAAAGAGGCTGCTGATATAAATGAATTTGTTTGTAAACTTGCTTTTGTTATTCCAAGTAATACTGGCTCATATATAATTTCTTTTTTTCCATCATTTGATAACATTTTATTAATTTTTATAAGATCTCTTTTTTGAATTTGTTCCCCTGAAATCAGATTTGAATCACCAGGATCCTTTATAAGAACTTTTTGTAACATTTGTCTTGCAATGGTCTCTATGTGTTTGTCATTAATATACACCCCTTGTAATTTGTATACTGATTGCACTTCTCTTACAAGATATCTAGCCAATTGTTCAATACCAAGAATTCTCAGTATATCATGAGGTACAGGAGTTCCTTCAACAAGAATATCTCCTTTTTTAACAAAATCGCCCTCTTGTACATTAAGATATTTTGATCTTGGAATTAATATTTCAAATGTCTCTTTTTCATCAATTGAACTAATAATGACTCTTCTTTTATTTTTATAATCTTTACCAAATGAAATTTTGCCATCTATTTCACACATAATAGCAGGATCTTTTGGTTTTCTTGCCTCAAACAATTCTGCAACTCTTGGTAACCCACCTGTTATATCTTTTGTTTTAGATGATTCTTTTGGAATTCTGGCTATTACTTGACCAGCAGAAACTTCCTGACCATCTTCGACACTTAAAATTGAATCAATCGACATAGGATAATTTGATAAATTTACTTCATCTAAGTTCTCATCTGTTAAATTATCTACAACATTAATAGCAGGTTTAAAATTCTTACTCTTTTGATTCTGACTCCAATCAATAACTATCTTGCTGGATATTCCAGTAGTGTCATCAATGGATTCTCTAAAGGAGATTCCTTGTTTTAAGTCTACATATTTTACATATCCATTTCTTTCAGCAATTATAGGTAGAGTATATGGATCCCATTCTGCTAATAATTGATTGTTTTCAACTTTATCTTTATCATTAACAAGTATCTTCGAACCAAAAGGTATATTTGTTGAATATTTTTCATCATTTTCATCTACAATTTTTATTTTTGCATTTCTGGTTAAAACAATTTTATTTTTATATTTATCTTCAATAATTTTGATGTTCTCTAAATTGACAGTTCCTGTAACTGCCGCAGTAGTATTAGATTGTTCCACTGAAGAACTTGCAGCACCGCCAATGTGAAATGTTCTCATAGTTAATTGAGTGCCAGGTTCTCCAATAGATTGTGCGGCTATAATACCAACAGCTTCACCTACATTAACAGGTGTCCCTCTAGCTAAATCTCTTCCGTAGCAAATTGAGCAAATTCCATTTTCAGTCTCACATGTTAGGACAGATCTAATTTTTAATGATCTTATCCCTAATTTTGATATAGGGTCTAAGTGTTTTTCAGAAATAATTTCACCTGCATTAACAATAGTTTGTTGATTTTCATCAATAATATTTTCTACTGGTGTTCTACCCAATATTCTTTCTGTTAAAGGTGAGGTTATATTTCCTGATTCGACTATTTCTTCAACTATTACACCTTTATTAGTTTTGCAATCTAGCTCTCTAATGACTGCATCTTGAGCAACATCTACTAATCTTCTAGTTAAATATCCACTACTAGCTGTTTTAAGTGCTGTATCTGCAAGACCTTTTCGTGCTCCATGAGTAGACGTGAAATACTCAAGAACTGATAAGCCTTCTTTAAAATTAGATTTGATTGGATTTTCAATAATTTCGCCAGATGGCTTTGCCATTAAGCCTCTCATTCCTGATAATTGTTTTAGTTGGGCAGCTGATCCTCGAGCTCCGGAGTGTGCCATCATATAGACAGAGTTAATTGGTTGATCATCAGAAGGAGTTGAAATTACATCTAACATCTTGTCAGCAACTCTATTTGTACACTCTGACCAAGCATCTACTACTTTATTATACTTTTCTCCTTGAGTAATTAATCCATCTTGATATTGGTCTTCATATTCTTGAACTTTTAACTGTGTAGTATTTAATAGATCATTTTTATCAGATGGGATTATAAGATCATCTTTTCCAAATGAAATACCAGCTATTGCAGCATATTTAAATCCAATTTGCATAATATGATCGGCAAATAACACAGTCTCTTTTTGACCACAAAATCTATAAACAGAGTCGATTATGTTACTAACTTCCTTTTTTGTAAGTACTTTATTTATCATTTCATAATTTATATTTTTATTCTTTGGTAAAATATTTCCCAATATCATTCTTCCTGGAGTGGTTTCTATTTTTAACAAGTTTCCTTCAGATGTTACTATTCTTGCAATAATTTTTGAATGAAGTGTGATGTCATTATTTTCTAAAGCTTTTAATATTTCATTTAAATCGATAAAACTTCTTCCCTCTCCAATTTGTTTTTCTCTGATGATTGATAAATAATAAATTCCTAAAATAATATCTTGAGAAGGAACGATAATTGGTTTGCCACTTGCTGGATGTAGAATGTTGTTTGTACTCATCATCAGTACTCTTGCTTCAAGTTGTGCTTCAAGACTAAGAGGTACATGAACTGCCATTTGATCACCATCAAAGTCAGCGTTAAAAGCAGTACATACTAATGGATGAAGTTGGATGGATTTACCTTCAATTAAAATTGGTTCAAATGCCTGTATACCCAATCTATGTAAAGTAGGTGCTCTATTTAAAAGTACAGGATGTTCCCTTATTACTTCATCAAGAATATCCCAAACTCTAGGATCTTCTTTTTCTACAAGTTTTTTTGCAGCTTTTATAGTATTTGCCCATCCATAAATATCAAGTTTATGAAATATAAATGGCTTGAATAGTTCGAGTGCCATTTTCTTAGGAATTCCGCATTGATGAAGCTTTAGATTAGGCCCTACAACAATGACTGATCTACCAGAATAATCAACTCTTTTACCAAGGAGATTTTGTCTAAATCTTCCTTGTTTACCTTTCAACATGTCAGATAAAGATTTTAGAGGTCTTTTATTTGTTGAAGTAATCACTCTACCTCTTCTTCCATTATCAAATAATGCATCAACAGACTCTTGAAGCATTCTCTTTTCATTTCTAATAATTATATCTGGAGCCCTCAAATCAATTAATCTTTTTAGTCTATTGTTCCTATTAATAACTCTTCTGTATAAATCGTTTAAATCACTAGTTGCAAACCTACCTCCATCTAAAGGAACTAATGGTCTTAATTCAGGAGGAATTACTGGCAATACTCTCATGATCATCCATTCAGGTTTATTTTTTGATGTAATAAATGATTCTACAAGCTTTAATCTTTTGGTAATTTTTGATTTTTTTAATTCAGACTTAGTTTCTGTAAGGTCAATTTTTAATTGATTATAATCTGCTTCGAGATCGATACTGATAAGCATTTGCTCGATTGCTTCTGCTCCAATTGCTGCACTAAATGAATCTTCACCATATTCATCTTGATAATCAATATATTGCTCTTCTGAGATAATCTCACCTTTTTTTAAATCGGTTAGTCCTGGTTCAACTACAATAAATTGCTCAAAGTATAGAACTTTCTCAAGATTTTTTATTGTCATATCCAGAAGTGTAGCAATTCTGCTAGGCAAGGATTTCATGAACCAAATGTGAGATACTGGAGCTGCTAACTCAATATGTCCCATTCTATCTCTTCTTACCTTTGAAAGAGTAACTTCTACGCCACATTTTTCACAAATTATTCCTCTAAACTTCATTCTTTTATATTTACCACATAGACATTCATAATCTTTAACAGGGCCAAAAATTCTTGAGCAGAACAATCCATCTTTTTCTGGTTTAAATGTTCTATAATTAATTGTTTCTGGTTTTTTAATTTCACCAAAAGACCAAGATCTTATATCATCTGGGCTCGCAATAGAAATTTTTAGGCTGTTAAAATTTTGAACACCTTGGTTTTGATTAAATATATTTGTAAGTTCTTTATTCATTTGATCCTATTAAGTTATTTAAGTTATTTTCTTTTAAATTTTCCTTGAAATCAAGATTTAATCCAAGAGAACGTAATTCTTTAACCATAACGTTGAAAGATTCAGGAGTACCAGATTCAAAATTATTATCTCCCTTTACAATTGATTCATAAACTTTAGTTCTACCTGCAACATCATCTGATTTTATAGTTAAAATTTCTTGAAGTGTATAAGCTGCACCGTAAGCCTCTAAAGCCCACACTTCCATCTCTCCAAATCTTTGTCCACCGAACTGGGCTTTACCTCCAAGCGGTTGCTGAGTAACTAAACTGTAAGGACCTATTGATCTAGCGTGTATTTTTTCATCAACAAGGTGGTGGAGCTTTAACATATACATATATCCAACTGTCACAGGTCTTTCAAATTTTTGACCAGTGATACCATCGTACAATGTTTCCTGACCAGTGCTTGATACCCCAGAGATAGCTAATAAATTAGTTATATCTTTTTCTTTAGCTCCATCAAAAACAGGAGTTGCAAATGGAATACCATCCTTCAAGTTATTACCCAATTCCAATATTTCATCATCATTCATGTTTTTAATGGATTTTTGATGACTTTCTAAATCATAAATATCTAATAATTTTTTTCTGAGATTGTCTGTTTGACCTTCTGTTTGTATTTTTTTTATCATTTCATTGACTTGTCTTCCTAATGACGCAGAAGCCCATCCCAAATGTGTTTCTAAGATTTGTCCAATGTTCATTCTACTTGGGACACCTAATGGATTTAGGACAATATCAACAGGGGTGCCATCCTCAAGATATGGCATATCTTCAACGGGACAAATTTTAGAGATTACACCTTTATTTCCATGTCTTCCTGCCATTTTATCTCCGGGTTGTAATTTACGTTTAACAGAGATAAATACTTTGATTAATTTTAAAACACCTGGAAGAAGTTCATCACCACTTTGTATTTTGTCAATTTTATTTTCAAATTTCTGATTTATATTACCAAGTTGATTTTCATAATTTTTTACTAATAATTCTATTTGATTATTTTTTTTCTCATCTGAAATATTAATCTTTAATAAATCACTAAGTGATAAATTTTCAATTTGATCATATTGTATTTGAGAATTTTTAGTAAAAATATCAATTCCAGATATAAAAGTTTGATTATTAAGTAGTTCTCGAAGATGGTTACCAAAACTTTTTTCTAATATTTTTAATTCATCATCTCTATCTCTAGCAATTACTTCTATTTGATTATTTTCTATACTTATTGCTCTCTCATCTTTTTCTATTCCTCTTCTAGAAAAAACTCTAATTTCTACAACTGTACCTTTAACACCAGGTGGAACTCTTAAACTTGTATCTTTAACATCAGCTGCTTTTTCTCCAAATATCGCTCTAAGTAACTTTTCTTCTGGAGTCATTGGAGATTCTCCTTTAGGAGTAACTTTTCCAACTAATATATCACCAGAACTAACTTCAGCTCCAACATAAACAATTCCTGTTTCATCAAGATTTACAAGCATTTCTTCACTAGCATTTGGAATATCTCTAGTTATTTCTTCAGGTCCTAGTTTTGTATCTCTAGACATTACTTCAAACTCTTCTACATGTATCGAAGTGAATACATCGTCTTGAACAACTTTCTCTGAAATTAAAATAGAATCCTCAAAATTATATCCATTCCAAGGCATGAATGCAGCAAGCACATTTCTCCCTAATGCAAGTTCACCCAATTCAGTTGCTGGACCATCAGCTATAACCTGATTTTTTAGAACCTTATCTCCAACATTAACCAGTGGACGTTGTGTTATACATGTATTTTGATTAGACCTCTGAAATTTAGCTAAATTATAAATATCAATTTTGTTTAAAGTCTTATCATTTTTATCAGTTATTCTAATAACTATCCTGTTTGCATCGAGTTGATCAACTATTCCTTCTCTTTTTGCTACAATAGTTGAGCCGCTATCATTTGCAACTGTATACTCCATACCTGTGCCAACTAGTGGAGCTTTTGGTTTAATTAGTGGAACAGCCTGCCTCATCATATTTGAACCCATTAAAGCTCTGTTTGCATCATCATTTTCTAAAAAAGGAATGAGAGAAGAAGCAACTGATACTAGCTGTTGTGGAGAAACATCCATCAAATCAATAGCATCAATATCAACGTTAATAAATTCTCCATTTTTTCTACAGCTTACAATTTGATTTGAAAATTTACCTTTAGAATTTATTTCAGCATTTGCTTGGGCTATTACAAAATCTTCCTCGTCAATTGCGCTCAAATATATTACTTTATTTGTTACCTTTCCAGATTCAACAATTCTGTAAGGAGTTTCAATAAAGCCATATTTATTAATCCTAGAATAAGATGCCAAACTATTAATTAATCCAATGTTTGCTCCTTCAGGAGTTTCAATTGGACAAATCCTACCGTAATGAGTTTGATGAACATCTCTAACTTCAAATCCAGCTCTTTCTCTGTTTAATCCTCCAGGACCTAGAGCAGATACCCTTCTTTTGTGAGTAATTTCACTTAAAGGGTTTGTTTGATCCATGAATTGACTGAGTTGACTTAGTCCGAAGAATTCCTTTATTGATGCTACAACAGGTTTTGCATTAACTATATCTTGAGGCATAATATTATCGACTTCGAGAGAACTTAATCTTTCTTTAATTGCTCTATCCATCTTTAATAAACCAATTCTATATTGATTCTCTAGAAGCTCTCCAACTGACCTAACTCTTCTATTGGCTAAATGATCAATATCATCAATTTCACCTTTACCATCTATTAGATTATGCATATGATTAACAACATCAATAATATCACTTTTATCTAAGACTCTCTGATCAATGGGAGTGCTTTTTTTAAACTTAGCATTTATTTTTAATCTCCCCACAGATGATAAATCATATCTATCCGAATTAAAAAAAAGGTTATTAAAAAGATTCTCTGCAGTTTCAATAGTAGGTGGTTCTCCTGGTCTTAATATTTTAAATATTTCAAACAACGCCTCTTCTCTTGATCTTGCTTTATCAGACTGCAAAGTATTTCTAATGTAAGATCCAATTTCGATATTATCTGCTTTAAGAATATCAATCTTATTTAATTTATTTTCATTTAAAAATTGTAGAAAAATTTCATCAATTTCATAACCCGCTTCAAAAAAAATCTTCCCTGTTTTTTCATCGATTATATCTGAAGATGTAAATAAACCCAAAAGAGATTCTTCACTAATCGTAACATTTGAAATTTTTTTCTTTTTTAAATCATTCAGTATCTTTTGATTAACTTTTGTACCTTTAGAAACTAAGATTTTACCATTATTTGAGTCAAGTAAATCAAAATTTAAAATCTTAGCTTTAAAAAATGTCAGATCCTGTTTAAATGACCATCCAAAATTATTTTTTCTGTAAACAATATTATCGTAAAAAAGTGATAATATTTCTTCACTTGTCATTCCTAAAATTCTCTTAGCATCAGGTTCTATCTTTCTATCTTGACATTCTTTGATGTATTTTTCAGATGAATTACTAAGAAGAGATTTAAATAAAGTTGTAACTGGAAATTTTCTTTTTCTATCAATTCTTGCATGAATATTGTTTTTTGCATCATGCTCAAAATCTAACCAAGAACCTCTGTAAGGAATAATTCTTGCATTAAAAAGATATTTTCCACTTGTATGAGTTTTACCATAATCATGATCAAAAAATACTCCAGGCGATCTGTGCATTTGACTAACAACAACTCTTTCTGTTCCATTCACTACAAAAGTTGCATTTTTTGTCATTAGGGGTATATCACCCATGTAAACCTCTTGTTCTTTTATATCTCTTACTGATTTTGTTCCCGCAATTTCGTCTATGTCCCATATTATTAGTCTAAAGTTTACAAGCAATGGGGTTCCATAAGTCATTCCTCTTTGTGAACACTCTTCAACATCATATTTTGGAACACCTAGATTATAGCTTACATAATCTACAGTAGCTCTTTCTGTATAATCGTGAATTGGAAAAACGGATTTGAAAATCGAGTGTAAACCAATATTTTCTCTTTTTTCAGGATCAGTTTTAAGTTGTAAAAAATTATCGAATGATCTTTTTTGAACTTCTACTAAGTTAGGTAAAGATGTTACAAGAGGTATTTTTCCAAAAGATTTTCTTATTTTTTTCAAATTAATATGGTCTAAACTCACTTTAACTCCTTTATTTAATCTACTCAAAAAAATACAGGCCTTATAAAAGGCCTATATATTATTTTAATGAAACCTTAGCACCTGCTGCTTCTAAAGCTTTTTTCATTTCTTCAGCTTCTTCCTTTTTAACCCCTTGTTTTAGTGGTTTAGGCGCACCTTCGACCAGATCTTTTGCTTCTTTAAGGCCAAGACCAGTAATGGTTCTCACCTCTTTGATTACAGCAATTTTATTAGATCCAGCTTCAGATAGTTCAATATCAAATTCTGTTTTCTCTTCTGCAGCAGCTTCTCCACCACCTGCTGTTGGAGCAGCAGCAACTGCAACTGGTGCCGCAGCAGATACACCCCATTTTTCTTCAAGCAATTTACTTAATTCAGCTGCTTCAAGAACGGTAAGAGAAGATAGATCTTCAACAATTTTATTTAAATCAGCCATTTATTTCTCCTTATTTACCTAGTTCGACTCTTGTTTATTGCTACTATTAGAACTAATTAATCTTGCAATTTGCGCTCCAGGTTCAGCTGTAATTGAAGCTATCTTTTGAGCAGGTGCAGAAATTAATCCTATTATTTTTCCTCTTAACTCATCTAAAGAGGGTAATTTTGCAAGAAAATCAATTTTTTCTTTATCAATTTTCTCACCATTATAACCTCCGCCAATAATTTTAAACTTTTCAAATTTTTTTTCAAAGCTAACCGCTACTTTTGCTGGTGCTACTGCATCATCAGAATAAGCAATTGCTGTTGGACCTTTAAAAAGTTCTGAAATATCTTTAAATTGAGTTTCAGATATAGCAAGTTTAGTAAGTCTGTTCTTAGTTACTTTAAATTTTGCTCCATTATCTCTCATTTCTTTTCTTAGTTGCTCCGTTTCATTAACTGTTAGCCCAGAATATTCGGCAACAATTACAGAAGTAGCATTAGAAAAGTCTTCTTTAAGATTACTTACAAAATCTTTTTTTTCAGAACGTTTCACGTCAACCTCGGTTTTAATTGAACCCAAAGGATCCAATATTAGCTTAAATTAGTTTGCCCACCAAACTAATTTAAAGCCTGTCAAGAAGCAAATCAATGACTCGCTTCAGTCTATGCAGGATATTAAGCTAAAAGCTCCTGCAGTCTTTGACAGGTGATGATCAAAGATCATCTTTTGGATTAATTAACGCAAGCTAGCTTGGTTAATATTTAATCCAAATCCCATAGTTGAAGCTATGGTAACCTTTTTTATAAAAGAACCCTTAATGGAATCAGGTTTACTTTTACTAATTGAAGAATAAAATGTTTTAATATTTTCTAACAAGTCTTCTTCACTAAAATCTAGTTTTCCAACACCAGCATGAACGATACCAGATTTATCATTTTTGAATTTAACTTGACCTGATTTAACGTCTTTTACTGATTGAGAAATTTCATTAGTTACAGTCCCAAGTTTAGGATTTGGCATTAATCCTTTTGGACCTAGTATTTTTGCAACCTTACCTAGTTTAGGCATCATATCTGGAGTCGAAATTAGTACATCAAAATCAATTTTTGATTTTGAAATTGTTTCAATCAAATCGTCACTTCCAACCAAATCTGCACCATTATTTATAGCATCATTATGTTTGTCTTCATTTGCAATTACTGCTACCCTTACAGTTCTTCCAGATCCCTTGGGAAGATTTACAACACCCTTAATATTTTGATCAGTTTTGTTACTATCGATACCTAGATTAATTGAAATATCAATTGTTTCATTAAACTTTACATAAGATTTTTCTTTCAAAATTTTGATTGCTTCTAGTGGTTCATAAATTTTAGAGGTATCAAAATTATTTAACATTTGTTTTCTATTTTTTGTTATTTTCATTAACCTACTACCTCCATACCCATTGAAACAGCAGATCCTTTAACCATATTCATTGCACCATTTAGATCAATAGCATTTAAATCTCTCATTTTTTCTTTGGCAATTTTTTCAATATCTTGTATTGATACTTTACCTACCAGCGATCTTCCAGGAGTAGAGTTTCCTTTTTTTATTTTTGCTGCTTTTTTTAGATAATAACTTACTGGAGGTAATTTTGTAGTAAAGTCAAAACTTCTATCTTTATATGCTGTGATAACAACTGGAATTGGTGCACCTTTTTCTAAATCTTTAGTTTTATCGTTAAATGCTTTACAAAAATCCATTATGTTGAGACCTCTTTGCCCAAGTGCAGGGCCAACAGGAGGTGAGGGGTTAGCTCCTCCAGCAGGTATTTGTAATTTTATTAATCCTAAAATTTCTTTCGCCATATTTTATACCTTTTCTACCTGAGAGTATTCTAAATCTACTGGCGTTGATCTGCCAAAAATTGAAACAGCTACTCTTAATCGTGATTTATCTTCATCTATTTGCTCAATCTCCCCATTAAATGAAGCAAAAGGTCCGTCAATTACTTTTACTTGTTCACCAATATCATACATAATTGCAGGTCTAGACTTTTCTACACCATCAATTACCTGCTCAGATATTCTTTTTGCTTCTGCATTACTAATTGGAATTGGTTTACCTTTATTACCTAAAAAACCACTCAACTTTGGTGTAGTTTTAATAATATGCCAAGTATCATCATTTAAACTCATTTTTATTAGGACATAACCAGGAAAGATTTTTCTTTCTGTATTAACTCTAACACCTCTTTTTACTTCAACAACATTTTGAATAGGAACAGATATTTCTTCAATATGTTCTTTTACTCCAAGTTTTGTTGCTTGATCTAAAATACTGTCAGCAACTTTTTTTTCATAACCTGAGTAGGCATGAAGAACGTACCATCTGGTCTTATTCATTATAAACCTGAACCTATTTCAATTATTTTTCTTATCGAAAAAGACCATATTTGATCAGTTAAAAGAAAAAACAATGAAAACAAAATTATTAATAATATGACTATTGCTGAAGAAATAAAAGTATCTCTTCTTTGAGGCCAGGTAACTTTTTGTAATTCTTGTCTAACTTGTCTTACAAAAAGAGCTGGTGATGTTTTCTTTTTTTCAATATTCATAGTATCATTTCTTTTGGCAGGAGTGGCAGGACTTGAACCCGCAGCCCCCGGTTTTGGAGACCGGTGCTCTACCAGTTGAGCTACACTCCTAATTAAGTTTTGGCTAACTGATAGAACGGTCTCTAAAACTATTCAATAATTTCAGCAACAACTCCAGCGCCAACTGTTCTTCCACCTTCTCTAATTGCAAATTTTAAACCTTTATCCATTGCGATTGGGGACAAAAGAGTAACTTCCATAGCAATATTATCACCAGGCATTACCATTTCGGTGCCTTCTGGTAATTTAATTGTTCCAGTTACATCAGTTGTTCTAAAGTAGAATTGAGGTCTGTAATTAGAAAAGAAAGGAGTATGTCTTCCACCCTCTTCCTTTTTTAAGACATATGCTTCTGCTTTAAACTTTGTATGAGGTTTTATTGAACCAGGTTTTGCTAATACTTGACCACGTTCAACTTCTTCTCTTTTTGTTCCACGGAGAAGAACACCAACGTTGTCTCCGGCCTCGCCAGAGTCTAGAAGTTTTCTAAACATCTCAACTCCAGTACAAGTAGTTTTTTGAGGCTCTCTTATTCCTAGGATTTCAATTTCCTCTCCAACTTTAACTTGACCTTGTTCAATTCTTCCTGTGACAACTGTACCTCTGCCAGAAATTGAAAATACATCCTCAACTGGCATTAAGAAAGGCTGATCTACAGGTCGGCTAGGTTGTGGTATATGTTCGTCAACTGCTTTCATTAGTTCCATAATTGAATTTTTTCCAATTTCATCGTCTCTGCCTTCAAGAGCTGCTAAAGCTGAACCCTTAATGATTGGGATAGTATCACCTGGGAATTCATATGAAGTTAGAAGTTCTCTAATTTCCATTTCAACTAGATCAATTAATTCTTTGTCATCTACTTGATCAACTTTGTTCATGTATACAACTAGAGCAGGTACACCTACCTGTCTTGCTAAAAGTATGTGTTCTCTCGTTTGAGGCATTGGCCCGTCAGCTGCATTAACAACTAAGATACCACCATCCATTTGGGCTGCACCAGTGATCATATTCTTAACATAATCTGCGTGTCCAGGACAATCTACGTGAGCATAGTGTCTTGCTTCAGTTTCATATTCAACATGTGCAGTAGATATTGTAATACCACGTTCTCTTTCTTCAGGTGCTTTGTCAATATTTGCATAATCAGTAAATTCTGCTCCACCTGTCTCTGCTAATATTTTTGTTATAGCCGCAGTTAATGTTGTTTTACCATGATCAACGTGACCGACAGTACCTATGTTACAATGCGGTTTGTTTCTTTCGAATTTTGCTTTAGCCATTTTTTTTTTACCCCAATAATTTTTGTTATGGAGCGGGTGAAGGGAATCGAACCCTCGTAGCCAGCTTGGAAGGCTGGAGCTTTACCACTAAGCTACACCCGCAACTAAACTGACTGCTTCACACACTCACTTTAATGCTTTAATCCCATTACCTCCATAATGGTGGAGGGGGTAGGATTCGAACCTACGTACGCTCACGCGGGCGGATTTACAGTCCGCTGCCTTTAACCACTCGACCACCCCTCCATTTGAAGAAATTGGCCAATACTAATAAATTAGTATATATGTCAATCTAAAACAGCAGTTTCACCTTTGCAATATACGTATACTCGTAAAAGCAACGGCCTTTTAGACAAAAAATGCTATTTTGTACATATCTAGATTGTATTAATTAGACAAATCTGTGATATTAAATCATGAGTAAGTTTAAAAATAATAATACTAATAAAAATCAAGGAATTCAGACAATTTTTGGTCTTCATTCTGTTAAAGCAGCACTTCAAAATGATAAAAGAGAGCATATTGAGCTGATAATTAGTAAAAATCAGATTAATTTTGATAAAAAATATGAATCTAAAATACAAAAAATTACTATTCTTCCTCAAAATGAATTCACAAGAAGATATGGAACCAATAACACAACACAGGGAGTAGTTCTTATAACAACAGATTTTTCTAGGCCAAATTTGGAAGAGTTTGTAAAAATCGAAAGCAAAAAATCAAAATCGGTAATATTAATTTTAGATCAGGTAACTGACCCTCAAAATATTGGCTCAATAATGAGATCATGTGCATTATTTGATTGTGAAGGAATTATCGTTGGAAAAGATAATTCACCGGAATTAACATCATCACTATGTAAATCTGCGTCTGGTGCAGCAGAAATTGTAAATTATATTAGAGTAACAAATATTAGAAGAGCAATTTCTTATCTTAAAAAAAATAATTATTGGATATATGGCTTTGACAGTTCTAAAAGTAATAACTCTGAATTAAATTTTTCAGAAAAATCAGTATTAGTTTTTGGTTCAGAGGGTAAAGGTATTAGAGAATTAGTTAAAAAAGAATGTGATGAAATAATGCAAATAAAAATGAAAAAGAATTTAAAATTTGAAATTGATAGTTTGAATGTTTCTAATGCAACATCAATAGCTCTGTATCAATTTTACTCAAGCTAAACATTTATTTTAGGTGGTGCCGCGTGTCGGAATCGAACTGACTACCTGATGATTACAAATCAACTGCTCTACCAAATGAGCTAACGCGGCATTAAATTGCATTTATATTAAATTATAAATTCGACAAGAATTTTATAAATTAAATCCCTGGAATATAAGGCACTCCATCACCTTTTACTCTTTCATTCATTTCACTTAATGTAGAGCAAGCAGTGATTGGACTAAATACAAGAAATAAAATTATTAAAGTTTTTTTAATCATATAATATTTATAACTTTTCAATTTTTGCTGCACAATATTTAAATTCAGGAATTTTTCCATATGGATCTAAAGCTGGATTAGTTAAAAGATTAGCTGCAGATTCATTATAGCAAAATGGAATAAAGATAACTCCATCAGGAATGGCTCTATCTTGTCTTACTCTAATATCTATAGAACCTCTTCTAGTTGAAACTTTTATTTTATCTCCAGCTTTCATATTATTTATTAATATATCTCTGGGTGATATTGAAACTGAAGGTTCTGGTTCAATAGCATCTAAATTTGATGCCTTTCTAGTCATAGCTCCGGTATGCCAATGCTCTAATTGCCTTCCTGTAGTTAGTATCATTGCAAATTCTTTATCGGGTACTTCATCTGGCGCAGTAACACTAGCTGGAACAAATTTACCTTTACCATTTTCGTTTGGAAATTTATCACCAAAAACAATTTCATCTCCTGGTGTAATTGGAGATTTACTTGGATAAGTTACAGAGTTTTCATTTTCTAATCTTTCCCAAGATATATTGTTTAATGAAGGCATTGTTAGAGACATTTCTTTATAAATTTCCTTGGGATGTTTATATTTCCAATTTAAACCCATTCTTTTTCCAAGTTCGTTCGTTATCCACCAATCTTCTTTCGCTTGACCTGGAGAGTCTAAAGCTTTTCTTCCCATTTGTACTTGTCTGTTAGTATTAGTAACTGTTCCATTTTTTTCAGGCCACGCTGAAGCTGGGAAAATAACATCCGCATATGTTGCTGTTTCAGTTAAAAAAATATCTTGAACAACTAAATGCTCTAACATTTGCAGAGCTTTTCTTGCATGATTAAGATCAGGGTCGGACATTGCTGGATTTTCACCAAGTATATACATTCCTTTAATTGTATTCTCGTGAATAGCGTCCATAATTTCAACAACAGTTAGACCTTTTTTATCATCTAAAGAAGTCTTCCAAAGTTTTTCAAAAAAATTTTTATTATTATCTTTATCAACTAATTGGTAATCAGGGTACATCATTGGTATAAGGCCGGCATCAGACGCTCCTTGAACATTATTTTGTCCTCTTAAAGGATGTAAACCAGATCCTCTTTTTCCAACATTCCCTGTCATTAAAGCTAGAGAAATTAAACATCTAGCATTGTCAGTACCATGTGTATGTTGAGAAATGCCCATCCCCCAGAAAATAATTCCTTTATTTGTATTGGCATATAAGCGCGCTACTTCTCTTATTAATTCTGGATCAATACCTGTTTCGTTTTCCATTATATCAGGTGAATAATTCATTAAATGTTTTCTTAATTTATCAAATCCCTCAGTTTGTTTTTTAATGTATTGAGAATTAAATAAATTTTCTTCAACAATAACATTCATTATTGAGTTTAAGAGAGCAACGTCAGATCCTGGTTTGAATTGTAACATATGAGTTGCATGTTTTTTTAAAGAATGACCTCTAGGATCCATTACAATTAATTTAGAACCTTTTTTTGCAGCGTTTTTAAAAAAAGTTGCTGCTACTGGATGGTTTTCAGTCGGATTAGCACCAATGACTATTATCACATCAGAATGTTCAACTTCATAGAATGGAGCAGTAACAGCTCCTGAACCAATTGTTTCTAGTAAGGCAGCTACAGATGACGCATGACAAAGCCTTGTACAATGATCGACATTATTAGTATTAAAACCAGTTCGTATTAATTTTTGAAATAAATATGCTTCTTCATTTGAACATTTAGCTGATCCAAATCCCGCAAGATTACTTTTACCATTTCTTTGTTTTTTAAGTTTTAATAACCCTTGTGCAGCATAATCTAAAGCTTCATCCCAAGATGCTTCTCTAAAATATTCATGAATATTTGAAAAATTAATACTTGGATGTAAATCTTTTGCTTTGTCTTTAATTCTAATCAATGGCTTTGTAAGTCTTTCTGGATTATTTACATAATCAAAACCAAATCTTCCCTTTACGCATAATCTATTCTTGTTTGCAGGACCGGTTGCAGAACATCATGATGGTTTTCCCATGTGGAATTGTTCAGACACTGAATGGTGCGCTTCTAAAATGGGACCGAAAAGAGACGTTGTTGGTGAATTAGAAAAAGCAATAAGAGGTAAAGGAATGAAATATATGGTTGCAATGCATCATGCTGAGAATTGGTATTTTTTTCCTCATTGGAATAAAGACTTTGATACTTCTAAGAAAGAATATGAAGGTTTATATGGTGAGCTTCACAATTTAGATAATACTGGTAATCAAGCAATTTATCCTGATCACTGGGGAAGAAAAACAGAAAGCCAAGATAAGCCTAGTAAAGCTTTTCATGATCGTTGGTTAAATAGACTAAAAGAAGTAGTTGATAATTACCGACCTGATTACGTTTGGTTTGATTTTGGTATTAGATATATTCATGAAAAATACAAAAAAGATTTCCTTTCCTATTATTATAATAAGGAGAAAGAGTGGGGGAGTGAAGTTGTTGTATCATATAAATGGCATGATCTACCTCCTGGTTCTGGTTTATTGGATCTAGAATTAGGAAGAGAGTCAGAATTAACACACTATGACTGGATCACAGATACTACAGTTCATGATGGAAGTGCATGGGCTTATATGAAAGACTCTGAATATAAATCAACAACTGATTTAGTTCATTACCTAATAGATAATGTAAGTAAAAATGGATACATGCTTCTAAACATTGGGCCAAAACCTGATGGAACTATTCCAGAAGAAGATAAAAGTCTTTTAGAAGGTATTGGCAAATGGCTTGAAGTAAGTGGAGAAGCAATTTTTGATACTGAAACTTGGGATCAATATGGAGAAGGACCAACAGAAATGACCGAAGCTGGGCCATTTTCTGATAATCGTGCAAAACTTCAATATACAGCTCAAGACTTTCGTTTTACCACTAAAGGAAACACTCTTTATGCGACTGCACTGGGTTGGCCGAGTAAAGATTTTACAATAGAAAGTATGGATAAGCTCTTTGATAACGAGGTGGAGTCAGTTGAACTTCTTGGAAGTAATGAAAAAGTTGAATGGAAACAAACAAAAGACGGTCTTCACATTACTAGACCAAATAACAAACCTTGTGACCATGCAGTTAGTTTCAAGATCAATAGAAAGGACAATCTTTAAATGATACGCTTAGGTATGACTCTTGGTGTTAGAGAAGATAAAATTGATGAATACAAAAGATTACATGCAAATGTATGGCCAGAAGTTTTAGTTAATTTGACAGAACTTAATTTTAAAAACTTTTCTATCTATTTACATAAAAACACATTATTTGGTTACATGGAATATCACGGAGATAATCTTGAAAGAGATAACAAATTAATGGCTGAAAATACCAAGGTACAAGAATGGTGGAGTTTATGTGGACCATGTCAAGTTCCAGATCCAAATAGGAAAAAGGGTGAGTGGTGGTCAATAATGGAAGAGGTCTTTCACCACGATTAATATTTAAATATGAAAACAAAAATATGCTCAATCGGTGAAGCTATGATTGAGATTTCGAATATAAAAGATAGTTTTTACAACCAATCGTTTGCTGGAGATACACTTAATTTTTGTAATTATCTTGATAAGAAAAAATTAAACGCTTTTTTTTTAAGTGCCATAGGAAAATCTGAAATAAATCAATCTCTTTTAGAATTTGTCAAATCTAAAAAAATTTCAACAAAACATATAAAACAAATTAACCAATTTGAAGTTGGATTATATTTAATAAAAAATAAAATTAATGGAGAAAAGCAATTTTTCTATTGGAGAAATGAAAGTGCAGCGAAACAATACTTTAATAGTATTGATTTTTTAAATTTATATAAAGAGCTTAAAAATTTTGATTACATATATTTTTCTGGCATTACTCTTTCAATAATACACATATCAAAACTAAATAATTTTATTGAATTATTAGAGCTCTTAAAAAGTAAAAAAATAAAAATAGTTTTTGATTTTAATATTCGTCCAAGTCGATGGAATAAAAAAAATTTAAATAAATTTTTTGACTCAGTTCTAAAATTTGTAGATATATGTTTTTCATCTGGTGAAGATATGAATTATTGGAAAAATAAAAAGAGTATCAAGTCTTATGAGCAAATAGTTAGAAAATATAAAATTAAACATAGTATATTCAGAAAAAATGCAGAAATTACATATGTATTTTTAAACAAAATTAAGCATGTTTTTAAGAATAAATTAATCAAAAGAGTAGTTGATACCTCAGGTGCCGGTGATGGATTTAATGCTGCTTATTTATCAAATTTTATTGTAAATAATGATCCAGTTTTAGCATTAAAAGCTGGTAGCAGTTTAGGTTCTAAAATAGTAATGAAAAAAGGCGCTATAGTAGATGTTAAATAATCACTTAAAATCGGATCTCCATAAACAACAAGTATTGCCAATTTTAAACACAACAAACCTTGAGAATGATATTTCAAGATTAAAAAAATATTTAAATCAAAATAAATCAATTAAATATTTCGAAATAACATTAAGAGAAAAAGAATCTTTTTCTATTGCTTTAGAATTAAAAAAATATTTTTCTGATTGTAAATTTGGACTAGGCTCTGTTTTAACAAAAGAAGATTTAATTAGAGGTCAAGATCACGATTTTAATTTTTTTGTCTCACCTGGAATTATTGATGAGGTTTTAGAAATGAATAATCTTTCATATATTCCTGGAGCTGAGACGGTTAGTGAGTTTATAAATCTTAATAAAAAAGGTTATAAAATAATTAAATTTTTTCCAGCAAATTTAAATGGAGAGGAAAAAAAATTACAATCAATTGAAAATATTTTAAAGGATATAAAATTTATTCCAACAGGTGGGGTTAATAAAGATAATATTAATAAATATCTAGATTTAAAAAATGTTTTATGTGTTGGAACTTCAAATTTTGAAGAATTTTAATTCACTTTTGTCATAGTACATAGCATCTCAAATGCAATTGTTGCTCCTACTAATGAAGTCATATTATTCACATCAAATGGAGGCGAAACTTCAACAACATCGCCGCCTACAAAATTAATTTTGTTAAGTGCTCTTATAATTGTTTGTGCCTCTCTCACATTAAAACCACCAACCTCGGGAGTTCCTGTACCAGGTGCGAAAGTTGGATCTATTCCATCTATATCAAATGTAAAATAGGTATCTGTATTAGCTAGAACTTCATAAATTTTTTCAATACATTTATTAAATCCCATTTCATAATAATCATCTATAGTAATAATAGTTACACCTTGTTCTCTAGCCCATTTCATATCATCTGGATCATATAAGGACCCACGAAGACCAAGGATTACATATTTTTTTGGATCTATAAGATTTTCTTCTATAGCTCGCCTAAATGGTGTGCCATGAGTATATTTAAATCCACCAAAATAGGTGTCCCAAGTATCAGAATGAGAATCAAACTGAAATAAACCTATTGGCTTTTCCTTTGCAATACCTCTTAAAATTGGAAGACTAATTAAATGATCACCACCAATCGATAATGGAATTGTTTTGGAATTATGAATATTTGAGTAAAATTTTTCTATTTTTTCTAAACTATCATTTAAGTCAGCTGGATTTACAGGACAATCACCAAAATCCGCAATATTAAATTTATCATAAGGACTTTTAAGCGATACGGGGTGATAAAGTCTTACAAGCGATGATGCATTTCTAATCTCTCTAGGGCCATGCCTTGCACCCGGTCTATTGGTTGTCCCACCATCCCACGGCACTCCAGAAATACAATAATCTAACTTATTTAAATCTTTCACTACAGGTAAACGAAAAAAGGTTGCAACATCAGCAAAGCGAGGGGTTTCCATACTAGATAAAGGTTTAATTTGAGTCATAAATGTATCTTATGATATATAGAGTTTGATTATACAAGACAAATTAGTATGGATTACACCAAATTTCCCAAACCCCAAAATGATGGACAAGCAGATCATCTTCTAAATAAGTTTTTGCCAGATATTTCTCTGAAAAATCAACAGGGAAATCTTTTAAAAATAAAAAGGTCAGACACATTTCGATTAATATTATATTTTTACTCTAGGACAGGTAATCCAAATGAAAATTTACCTAAAAATTGGAATCAAACACCAGGGGCTATTGGCTGTACTGTGGAAACATGTAGTTTTAGAGATAAATATGAGGAGTTAATCAAACTTAATGCAGTGCCTATCGGAGTATCAACTCAAACAATAGATTATATTAAGGAAATGACTGATAGATTAGCAATCCCATATGATGTTTTAAGTGATTCAGAAAATATTTTGCTGAATTCATTAAAAGTACCCTTCTTTGAAATTGATAACAAAATTTATTTTAAAAGATTAACTCTTATTGTGGAAAAGAATATTGTTAAAAAAGTATTCTACCCTATTTTTCCTCCTAACAAACATATAAATGAAGTTTTACAATGGTTAACAACAAATTAACATTTTTTTTATTTTCAACATTTTTACTATTTTCCAATATCTTATCTGCTAATCCAAATATAGATCAATGGTTAGAGTCAGATAAATCATATAAAGATCTTATTAATGAAGGATTTGAAGTAAAAAGCTACGCTATAAGTGATATAGAAGTTGGAGATGGTTTAACAATAATTTTATTTGTCTCTGTTCTCCAAAAAGATCAAGAATTATATGAGTGTCAGGAATATCAAACTATCGATAAAAATGTTGAAACATTAGATATGAACTTAATTTGCAAAGAATTAGTGCAACCGTATCAAAGAGGCATAGGAACTTAAGATTTATAGATATTTAAAAAAAACCATTGTAATGCTATTAAAGTCAGTCCATTCAAAATCTCTTTGTTTTCCATCTTCTTTTTTACTTCATCAAAACTATAACTTTTAACAAGTATATCTTCATTTTCATTCTCTAGACCTCTTATAATTACTTTATCTGGAGCAGCAACTTGGCCTAAAAAAAGATTATAGAAAGACTCTGATGATCCTGGAGCAGGAAAGTATCCTTGTATTAATTTGAGATTATTTACTTCACAGCCTGTTTCTTCAAAGCATTCTCTTTTAGCTGTATCTTCAGGTGTTTCACCAGGATCAATTATTCCAGCTACTACTTCATCTAGATAATTTTCACTATCTTTAGAAATTGTTCCCGGTCTGAATTGTTGAATTAAAACAATTTTTTTATTTTTAGGGTCATATGGTAAGACCGCTGATACTTGTGCACCCCCGAATAGCTCTCTTTTTAATTCATTACTCCAGCTTCCATCATATTTTTGATATTTAAGAGTAACTTCATTCATCTTAAAAAAACCATTGTGAATATTTTTTTTATCTAAAATTTTAAATTTTGAGCTCATAAAAATTGATATATTTCATATTACATATATATTTATAACTATGGAAAAAGCTTTATTTGGAGCAGGATGTTTTTGGGGTGTGGAAGAAACCTTTTGTAAAACTTCGGGTGTAATAAATACCTTAGTTGGTTACTCTGGAGGCGATACTATTAACCCATCTTATGAAAGTGTTTGCGCTGGAAATACAAACCATACAGAGGTCGTTTTAGTTGAATTTGATAACTCTATAATATCCTATGAAGAACTACTAATGGTTTTTTGGAAGTGTCATGATCCTACTACTATTGATAGACAAGGTCCAGATATTGGTACACAATACAGATCAGCAATATATTATTATGATGAAGATCAAAAAACCAAATCTATTAATTCTAAAAATGAATATTCTAAAAATTCAGGATTAAATATTGTTACTGAAATATCACAAGCCAAAGAATTTTATAAAGCTGAAGAATATCATCAAAAATATATCCAAAAAACAGGCTTACACTGCGCAATCTAACTTAAATTTTTATCAATAAATGTCTGTTGATTTCTTTTATGCATTTATAACAGGCTGGGCAATTCTGCTAATATTTTGGAGTACTATTGTTTTCTTTATATTTTTAAGGAAACCGCCTAAATCAAAACTTACAAAAAGCTTTACAATAAAATCCTATTTATTTTTTTTGGTATTATTATTTGCAATTTTATTTTTTAGATAAACCGATTCGTTTTTTTGAGAAGTTTGGCATCAATATATAGTAGGTTAGAAAGATTAGAGTACTAAGATATTGATAATTAACAACTTTTAAAAATTTAATATTGAATACTAGTCTTTTGATAAATATAAACTAGCTCGATATTAATAATATAAAAAAAATATGTCTATTTTAAAAAATTATTTTAAACAAAACAGTGTGATGCACAGTTTTTCGAGTTGCCAATGGCCAATCGGTGATCCTCAGGAAAAAGACTTCCATTTCTGTGAAGCTAGCACAGTTGCTGGTAAGCCATACTGTCAGAATCACTGTGATGTCGCCTACATTGACGAGAAAGAGCTTAAAAAAGAAAAAGAAGCTCAAAAAAATCGTCGTATTGCAGCTTAAGTTTACCAGAACAAATTATTTACCAAATAAATGTTAATAATTTAGAGTTATTGACATAAGTAATGATTTTCTTAAAATAATAAAATTATGCTCTTCAGTGTACTGAAAAAGTTAAATTTTGAGGGAACATTAGAAATTATAGATTCTAATGATAAAATTTATAAATTTGGAAGTTCAAATCCACACATTTGTGTTAGATTAAAAAATAAATCTATTGAGAGAAAGCTATTCTTAAACCCCAATCTTCATATAGGTGAAGCATATATGAATGAGGAGTTAGTAGTTGAAAAAGGGACTATAGAAGACTTTATTAATTTAATAACTAATTGTTACGACGATTTTATTTCAAATAATAAATTTTATAAATTTTATGAATTTTTATCTTCAATTTTTATGCCTTTTCAGCAAATTAACCAACTGGTAAATTCCAAAAAAAATGTTGCTCATCACTACGACTTAAATGAAGATTTATATAAATTATTTCTTGATCAAGACATGCAATATTCTTGTGCTTATTTTCATAACCCAAATATTAGTTTAGACCAAGCACAGAAAGATAAAAAACAACATATAATTAAAAAACTTCAAATTACAGAAAATATGGATGTTCTTGATATTGGATGTGGTTGGGGTGGAATGGCAATTGAAATAGCTAAATCTACTGGAGCCAAAGTTAAAGGTATCACACTTTCAGAAAATCAATTTAAAACTGCGTCTGAAAGAGCACAAAAAGAGGGTTTGAGTGATAAAGTTTCTTTTGCAATACAAGATTATAGAAATGAGAATGAAAAATATGATCGCATAGTATCAGTTGGAATGTTTGAGCATGTTGGTGTTAAATATTTTAAAACTTATTTAAGTAAAGCTAATGATATTTTGAAAGAGAATGGAGTTTTTCTTTTGCATACAATTGGTCAAAGAAGTAAACCAACTGCTACTAGCCCTTGGATTAGAAAATATATTTTTCCTGGTGGTTATATTCCATCTTTATCTGAAGTAATGAACGAAACACAAAAACTTAATATAAATGTTACTGACGTTGAAGTGCTAAGACTACATTATGCTCATACACTTTCTAAATGGTATCAAAATGTTATTAAAAATAAAGACAAAATTATAAAGATGTTTGATCAACGTTTCTTTAGAATGTGGGAGTTTTATCTTTTGGCAAGTAAGTATTCTTTTGTAAATATGGGTAATGTTGTTTTTCAAATACAAATAGCAAAGGATATTAACAATTTGCCTCTAACAAGAAATTATATCTACAATTAAGGAATTTATATTTATTGAATTTCTATCATAGGTGATATAATCTTTTATTAATGGCACAATCGCTAAACAATTACATAATTAGAGCTTCAGTATTTTTAATTGCTGTTTTCGTTATTGTTGTTTTATTATATCCTGTTTTACAAAATGCTTTTCTATCAAATATTTTCATTAATATAATAATTTTATTAGCTTTAGGAATCGGAATTGTATTTAATTTTTTCCATCTGATTAATCTAAATTATAAATATATTTCTTATTCCAACTTCAATATTACCAATTCTGTAGAAGCATTTTCAAATTTAAGAGGACAAGATAAAAATATTTCTCTTGAATTAAAAAATTTAGATGGAAAATTTTCTTTTAAAAGCTCATCAATAAATAGATTAATAGAAAACTCAGACATGACTTTAGTGAGTGTAAGAGAAACTTCACGCTACCTAGTTGGATTACTAGTTTTTTTAGGACTCCTTGGAACTTTCTGGGGACTTCTTAAAACTATTGGATCTGTCGGTAATGTTATTAGTGGTTTAGGTATAGATGATACAAATGTTGCCGGTTTTTTTAATTCTCTAAAAGATGGTTTAAATGCTCCACTAGAAGGAATGAGTATTGCATTTAGCAGTTCATTGTTGGGTTTAGCAGGCTCTTTAATATTAGGATTACTTGATCTAAATCTTGGTCAAGCTCAAAATAAATTTAGTCAATACTTTGAGAAAATACTTAACTCTAATTCCTCACCAGATTTCTCTAAAGTTGAAGATAAACCAACAGCTGAAGCAATTCAAAAAATTTATGATAACTTAGAAAATCTTTTGAATGCTTTTAAAAAATCATCTGATAATCAAACGAAAATTTCAAACAATTTAGATAAATTTAATGAAATACTTAATAAAATAAATTCAAACTCATCCAATCTTGATAAACAACTTTCAAACTTCCTATCTTCTCAGTTAAATACGCAGTCTTCACTTATGAACTTAACAGAAGCTTTAAGTAAAAATGGAATATTAGAAACAAAAAAAGTCAAAGAGTATTTTCAGAATATTGAAAAAGAATTAAAGAAAATTAAAAAATAATAATGTCTACTAGGTCTTTAAGAAATAGACTTGCTGATACAACAAATATTTGGCCAGGGTTTGTAGATGTTTTAGCAACTTTACTAATTGTAATTATCTTTGTCTTAATGGTTTTTACGGTTTCACAAATATACTTAAGTGATGCTATATCTGGAAGGGATAAGGCACTTCAAGATTTAAGAGCACAAATTAATCAACTATCAAAAATATTAGTTATTGAAACTCAAGACAAAAAGGAAGCTCTCTTAACTCTCTCAGAAACGGAGAAAATACTTGAAGATACACAATTAAATTTACAAAGTGAGCAATTATTAAGTCAACAATTACAAACAGAAGTTGCAAAAAAAAGATCAGAAATATTTGTTCAAGAGCAAAATATTATTGCCTTATCAGAGCAAATTAGCATTCTTTTAAAAGAATTAAGAATAGTTGCAAATGCACTAGAAACATACGAAGGACAAGAAATTGCTTTACTCAAAACTGAAGGTTTAGGAGAAAGGATTAATAAGGCTCTAGCAACAAGAATTGATCAGCTTAAAATACTTAATCAAGAATTAGACAATGCTAATTTAAAACTAATAGAAAGTGAGAAATCCCTAAAAGCTATAATTGAAGAATTAAATGAAAAGAATGATAATTTAATAGCAATTAACAAAAGTTTGGGCCTAGAGGGTGGAGGAATTGAAGATCAATTGTTAGCAATTAAAAACAAAAATGAGGAACTACTAAGTTTAAATAAGGAGTTAGAGAAAACAAATATTGAATTATCTTTAAGAGATGAAGAATTACAAAATCAAATATCTCAATACCAACAATTAATGAATGATCTTTTAGAAATTAACGATAGTCTTGGCCTAAAAGATGCATCACTTAAAGAGCAACTTGATGCAATTAGATTTAAAAATGAAGAATTAGCAAGATTAAATAAAGACTTACTTCAGAAAGATAACACTATTTTCAATCTTCGTGGAAAAATTTCTGAATTAAATAATATACTTTCTTTGTCTGAAGAAAAACAAAAACAGCAACTTGAAAAACTTGAACTGCTACAAAATCAAATTGTTTCATTAGAAGAAGGGAATCAAGCACAAAAAGAAACATCACTTGAAGAAATTGAAAAAATGGAAATACAGGCTTCAAAAACATTAGAACAGGTGGAAATTCTTTCTAATCAAATTGATACTTTACAAAAGGAAATAGCTTTACTTAATAGTGCTCTAGAAGCGAGTGAAAGTCAGGCTTTAATTAAGGATTTAGAAATTGAAGTACTTGGTGAAAAACTAAATAAAGCCCTTACATCTAAAGTATTTGAACTCCAAAAATATAGATCTGAGTTTTTTGGAAAATTACAATCTATTTTAGGTGATAGAAAAGACATTAAAATTGTAGGAGATAGATTTATTTTTGAATCAGAGCTACTATTTGATTCTGCTTCAGCAGATTTACAACTATCTGGTAAAGAAAAATTAAGTGAAATTGGTCTTACTTTAAAAGAGACTACTAATGATATCCCATCTGATATTGACTGGATTATAATGGTAGAAGGACACACTGACAAAAGACCTATACAGACAATAAGATATCCATCTAACTGGGAACTATCTTCAGCTAGAGCTAATACTGTTCTAAAACTTCTTCTTGATATTGGTTTTCCTCCAAATAGATTAGCATCGGCAGGATATGGAGAGTTTTATCCTATCAGTGATGGAGAAACTGAGAGTGATCTGCAGCAAAATAGAAGGATTGAATTAAAACTCACCTCACGTTAATTTGCCTTAAATTTAACATAAAATGATCATAAAAAATTGACATGAGATTTTTAATTTTATTTATTTTTACTTTTTTCAGCTCATATTCTGTATTTGCCGCGTGTAGCGATCAGCCAGCAAATGATGTTGATTGGACTAATTGTAATTTTGTAGAAAATCTAGATCTTTCTGGCACTGGCTTAGCAAATTCTCAAATGTCTGGAGTTAATTTATCTTTATCTAACTTTGAAAAATCTCAGCTTAATAATTCAAACTTGTCTATCGGTAATTTTATCTTCTCAAATTTTAGTAACTCAAATTTATATGCTTCAAACTTACAGGGTGCTAATTGCAATAATGCTAATTTTGATAATGCAAACCTTGCTAAAGTAAACTTTGAAGGATCTAATCTTTTTGGAGCTACTTTTAAAGGTGCAAATTTGTATGAAGCAAATCTTCTTGGAGCTAATATTTCAGGTGCAATTTTTGATGAAGCAAATTTGTCAAATACAATTTGGATAGATGGAAAAAAATGTGCTCTTGGTTCTATAGGCAGCTGCCAATAATTTTTTTACTTCTTTTTGTCGTAAGTTGTAAGATGTCAACTTTATCTGAAATTAAAAATGATGACAATAAAGTAAATATTAAGATATCAGGAAGTAAAGAAACAGGTATTCAAATAAATAACTAAAATATTAATTTACTTTTATTAAATTTAATGATTTGACCATAAAACAATGAGTCAAAACTCTTATTTATATGCTTTTTGTGTAGTTTTTCTTGCTGGAATATTCTGGAGTTTTGGAGCATTGACTGTGCGATATATGGTAGATGGCCATCAATATGTTTTTCAATATTTATTTTATAGAGGGATAACAATTTCAGTTATACTTTTAATATATTTATTTCTTCGTGAAGGTTTTACTTTTTATAAAAATTTTCTCAAAATAGGAACATCATCAATACTTGGTGGATTATTCTTAGCAACAGCTTTTACAGGATTTATTTTTTCCATTACTATGACTACTGCTGCTGTTACTTTATTTATGTTAGCAGCTATGCCTTTTATTGCAGCTATTGTTGGTTACTTTGTTCTTGGTGAAATACTAAAGAGATCAACATTAATTGCAATGGTTGTAGCTTTTATAGGTGTATGTGTGATGATTATAAATGATAGTATTTCAGGTACTGCCTTAGGCGCTATAATCGGATTTATTTCTGCAACTGGCTTTGCTTTATATACAGTAACAATAAGATGGAAACCTGAAACTCCTAAATTCACAACAGTTGTTTTAGCTGGATTATTTTGTGCAATATTTGCTTTCTTTATTTTAGGTTTTTCTTTTGAACCTTTTATTCTAATGCCTGAAATAAACAGTTATTTGAGCATACTTCATGGGTTAATTGTTGCAGCTGGTTTGATACTTTATAGTCTTGGAGCAAAATATTTACCATCAGCTGAGCTTGCACTTTTATCGTTAATGGAAGTAGTTGGAGGAGTACTTTGGGTATGGCTTCCTATTTTTGGAATTAATGAAGTGCCAAGTACTACTGTAATAATTGGAGGTTTTATTATAACTTTAGCTGTTGTTTACTATGGTTTTGCCGCAAGGCAGATAGATATGAATATTAAAACCTAAATATTTCCTATAACTTTATTAATATTTTTCCTTGGTAAATTATTTTTAGACCAAACAGTATCAAGAGCCTTAATCATTTTTTCAATATGCTCTTTTCTATGTTTTGGAGTAACTGTTATTCTTAGTCTTTCTAGACCCTTAGGTACAGTTGGATAAAAAATTGGTTGTGCATAAATACCATGATCTTCAATTAAATCTTTAGATACTTTCTTACATAAAAAAGGATCATTAATTAACACTGCTACAATATGAGAATTTGTATCTAAGAAGGGAATAGCTAAAGAGTCTAAATTTTGTCTAATTAGAGCTGCATTTTCTCTTATTCTTATCCTAAGTTGTTCTGCAAGAGAGACGATATCGATTGCTTTAGATGCTCCGGCGGCAATTGAAGGGCAAATAGACGTAGTAAAAATAAAACCTGGTGCAAAACTCCTAATATAGTCAATTATTTCAGAACTAGCTGCAATGTATCCACCCATTTGACCAAAAGCTTTGGCTAAAGTTCCATTAATAATATCTATTTTATTTTCAACACCCATTTCTACAGCAATACCTCTGCCTTCTTCACCATATAATCCAACCGAATGAACTTCATCTAGATAAGTCATACAATTATATTTTTTTGCTAATTCAACTATTTTTATAATTGGAGATCTTATACCTTCCATAGAATATAAACTTTCAAATACTATAAGCTTAGGAGTATCAGCATCGGCTTGTTTTAGTAATTCTTCTAAATGATCTACATCATTATGATTAAAAATATGACATTTAGCTCCACTATTTTTAATACCTTGAATTAATGAAGCATGATTTAATTCATCAGAAAATATTTCAATATCTTTAATTTTTTTTCCTAAAGTCCATAAAGTTGATTGGTTTGCTGTATATGCTGAAGCAAAAACTAATGCTGACTCTTTATTATGAATGTTTGCAAGTTTCTTTTCAAGTTCAGTGTGATAACTTGATGTGCCTGAAATATTTCTTGTACCTCCTGAACCAGATCCATACTCTAGAAGTGTTTTCACTATTTCATTTACCACTTCAGGATGCTGACTCATATTTAGATAATCATTAGAGCACCAAACCTCAACTTCTCTTTCTTTATTTCTGAAACTTTCATCTGCATTTGGGAAACTTTTTATAGGTCTATCTATGTTTCTAAATTCTCTATAGAGACCCTGTTCTTTAAGGTTTTTCAGTTCAGATTTGAAGAAGTCTTTGTATTCCATATTAATTAGATATCTTACCATATCTTTAATTGTAAGTGTTTAATTGAATGAATTGTCACACCTTAGTTCTACTAAAAGCCATTCTTTTCCAAACTCCATATTTATCCTTAATCATAAATCGATGGTATAATGCTGCTACAATATGAAGTGAAAAAATAGCTGTTAAAATAAGAGCTGAGTAATAGTGTATAGTTAGTGCATCAGGATAAAGAATAAAGTTTTCTTCAATTAGAGGTGGTATTTTAATTAATCCCAAAAGGTAAACATCTCCTCCTTCTAACCAGGTCATCAAAGTACCTTGTATGGGTATAAGAATTACTAACCCATACAGAATAAAATGAACTAAATTTGAAACTAGTTTATGAAATAATGGAATGTTTTCATATTTGGGATGGGTATTAAATATGTATTTCCAAATTAATCTAAGTACAACTAAACTAAACACTAAGGTGCCAAAAAATTTATGTGTAATAATAAAACCCATCTTAATAGGCGAAAATTCCATATTATGAAGGCTAATACCTGTTGCAACTTGCCAAAAAAGAAGGAGTGCTAATGACCAGTGGAATAACTTAGCAATTATGCCCCAAGAAGATTTTGTACCTTTAAATTCAACCATTACTAATTTTATTATATAGTGCTATCAAAAGAAATATAATCCATGAAAATTAGAGTTTTATCGAGAAAAAGTGACTTAGCAATAATTCAAGCACGTGAATTTTCTGAGTATTTGCAATCAAAGCATCCTTTTGTAGAAATAGATTTTTTAACAAGAAGTACTTCTGGAGATAAAGATCTAAAAACACCTCTTTCTGAAATGCCAACGGAAGGAGTTTTTACAAATGATTTAAGGGATGAATTAATAAATAATAAATGTGATCTAATTGTTCACTCTTGGAAGGATCTTCCAATTGAAGTTGGAGATAAAACTAAAATAGCCGCAACATTAAAACGAGCTGATAAACGAGATATATTATTCTTAAAAAAAAATAAAACTATGGATAGTAATAAAATTACTATTCTTTGCTCGTCTCCAAGAAGACAGTATAATTTAGAGAATTTTATTAAAAATTATCTTCCACAAAAAATTGATAAAGTTAATTTTGAAAATATAAGGGGTAACATACCTACTAGATTTAAAAAATTTTTGGAAAATCCTGATAGTGATGGTTTTATTGTTGCTAAAGCAGCAATTGATAGGTTACTTTTAAATAATTACCCTGAATTCAATGAGTTAAAAACAACTCTAAAAAAATATATTAACGAATGTCTATGGTCTGTTTTACCATTATCTATTAACCCTTGTTCTCCAGGCCAAGGTGCTCTGGCTATTGAAACAAGAATTAAAGATAATGAACTTAATAAAATTTTAAATGATATTAATGTCTCTAAAGATTATTCTAATGTTATTGAGGAAAGAAATATTTTAAAAAATTATGGTGGAGGATGTCATCAAAAAATAGGAGTATCTTACATCTCACATAAATTAGGATTAGTTGTGTCTAAAAGAGGTGAAGATGAAAGTGGAAATCACTTTGAAAGTTGGAATTTAGTTAACTCAAAGGATTTTGATTTTTCATGTAATAATATTAATGAGATATATCCAGAAGATTTAAAATCTTACAAAATATTTTCTAGAAAACAATTAAATGAAAATATTTCTGATGTATCTAATTTAGAAAATAAATGTATTTATATTTCACGCATAAGTTCAATTCAAGATGATATTAAACTTAGGTCGAATAATATTATTTGGGCAAGCGGTTTAAGAACTTGGAAAAATTTAGCAGAAAGAGGTATGTGGGTTAATGGAACTTCTGATGGTCTTGGTGAAGATTTTGAAAATAATATTAATTCACTCACTAATTTTCCTTGGATTAAGTTAACTCATAGTGATTCCCCTGATAGCTCAATAAAAAATAAAATTGAAACTTATAGATTAGAACCAATTGGTTTTGAAATTGATATTCAAAAGAAAAAATACTTTTATTGGATGAGCAGTTCAGCTTTTAAAACAACTATAGAAAAATATCCTGAAATTATAAAAAAATATCACTTCTGTGGACCAGGAAATACCTATAACGAGATCCTTAAAATATTAGGTGAAGATAAAAATCTTTTTGTTGAGCTATCTTATGATAGTTGGAAGAACAAATTATTAAATTCATAATATGTCTAATATTTTATTTCAAAATGCACTTAAAAGAATTAAACAAAAAACGCCACCTATTTGGTTTATGAGACAGGCAGGAAGGTACCATTCTCATTATCGTAAACTCAAAGAAAGATATTCTTTTGAAGAACTTTGTAAAACCCCTGATCTTGCTGCTGAAATTGCTTTTGGTCCAATACATGAATTTGATTATGATGTTGCAATTTTATTTAGTGATATCTTATTTATTTTAGAAGGACTTGGTTTAAAATTAAAGTTTGATCCAGGGCCTAAATTTAACTCTTATATAAATTCAGTTAACATCAATGACTACAATAATATTGATCAAGCAATTGAACACATGCACTTTCAATTTGAAGCAATAAAAGTAACAAAAGAGAGATTGCCTAATAATAAAAGTTTAATAGGATTTGTTGGTGGTCCTTGGACATTATCAAAGTATGCATTTGGAAACAATAATTCTAATTTAATTGATACAAACATAAATTTAGAATTTATTTCTACAACCCTCATCCCTCTTCTTAAAAAAAATATTCAACTACAACTTGATGCTGGTGTTGAAGTTGTGATGGTATTTGATAGCTCTTTATATGACTTAGATAAAATAAATTTTAATGAAATATATGTTAAATTACTCAAAGATATTGCAATTTCTTTTCCAAATAAAATTGGATATTACTCAAGAGGTAAAAATTGGGAAGACCTAAATTCTGCTATAAATTTTCCATTTGCTGGTTTTGGTTATGATCATACAATAGATTTATCATCTGTTTTTAAAGATCAAAATTCTGGATTTATTCAAGGAAATTTTAATGAGCAATTGATTTTGAATGAAACAGATATATTTTTAGATGATCTGAAAAAATTTATCGAACAAATGAAATCAAATGAACACCTGAATGGTTGGGTTTGTGGACTTGGTCATGGAATAAACAAAAACACTCCTGAAAAAAACGTTCATTTATTTATAGAAAATATCAGAAAAGAATTTAGCTAATAGATATGGTTAAATACATAGGTGAAAAAGATTACGAGCACGGAAGTAAAGAAAAAATTGGTATCCTAATTACCAACCTTGGAACTCCAGATGCTCCAAATAGAAAAGAACTAAAAGTTTATCTCAATCAATTTTTATCAGATCCAAGAGTAATTGAATTACCTAAAATTCTTTGGCAAATTTTATTAAAGCTTGTAATTTTGCAAGTAAGACCATCTAAATCTGCAGAGGCATATAAACAAATATGGACAGATAAAGGTTCTCCTCTTTTAGATATAGCGAATAGACAATTAAGTAAAATTCAATCATCCTTTTCCTCCAAAAGTGAGAATATAGTTTTTGAAGTTGGAATGCGTTATGGAAATCCTTCAATTCCTAATGCTTTATTAAAACTTCAAAACAAACAAGTAAGAAGATTATTAGTTTTACCTATGTATCCTCAATATTGTGCAGCTACCACCGGAAGTACATTTGATGAAGTAACAAATGTTTTACAAAAATGGCGTTGGATACCTGAAATGCGTTTTATAAATCAGTATTTTGAAGAAAAAAATTATATAGAAGCTTTATCTAATTCAATAAATACCTTTTGGAAAAATAATAAAAAACCACAAAAAATAATTTTTAGTTATCATGGTATACCAAAAAGATACTTAACTAATGGGGATCCTTATCACTGTTTTTGTTTGAAAACTACAAGACTGGTTAAAGAACATATGGGTTTATCTGATGATGAAATAATGACAACTTTTCAAAGTAGATTTGGTAGGGAAGAGTGGCTAAAACCCTATACAAGTGAAACTTTAAAAGAATTACCAAAACATGGAATTAAAAATATTCATATAATTTCACCTGGATTTAGTAGTGATTGTCTTGAAACACTTGAAGAACTTGAGGAAGAAAATAAAGAATATTTTATGGAGTCAGGTGGTGAGAGTTACAATTATATACCTTGTTTAAATGATAATGAAGATCACATAGATGTTTTTGTAAATCTTATAAAAAAACATATTCAAGGTTGGCCATTATGATAGCAGATCCAAAATTTAATACTGCAAAAGATTGGTTCGAAAAATTAAGAGAAAATCTAATTAAAACAATAGAATCTATTGATGGAAATAATTTTGAGATAACTAATTGGGATCATAAAGATGATGGTGGTGGTACGATGAGTAAAATTAAAGGAAATATTATTGAAAAAGGAGGTGTTAATATTTCTTCAGTGGGTGGATCTTTCAATGAAACTATGAGAGACGCAATTCCAGGAGCAAAAGAAAATCCAAATTATAATGCCACTGGAATAAGTGTAGTTTTGCATCCTATCTCACCTAAAATCCCATCAATGCATTTCAATACTAGATTTATAAAAACAACTCAAGAGTGGTTTGGTGGTGGAATGGATGTTACGCCTTGTTTAAAATTTAATAACGAAGAAAAATATCACAAAGGTTTAGAAAATTTATGTAATAAATTTGATAAATCTTATTATCCTAAATTTAAGAAATGGTGTGATGATTATTTTTTTATAAAACATAGGAATGAATCTAGGGGAATTGGCGGTATTTTTTTTGATTACGTGCAAACAGGTGATTGGGGTAGGGATTTTGAGTTTGTTCAAGAAGTTGGAATGTATTTTCATAAATTTATAAAAGATACATTAATAACTCTTAAAGATGATCAATGGAATGAAGAAGATAAAAAGAAGCAGTTAGTTAAAAGAAGTCGTTATGCTGAATTTAATCTTCTGTATGATAGAGGAACAAAATTTGGTTTAGAAACAGGAGGTAATATTGATGCAATATTAATGTCAATGCCACCTCAGGCCTCGTGGGAATAGTTTATGATATTTAATACAATCAAAGTAATACATATTTTTAGTATGATTGCATGGATGGTAGGTCTTTTGTATCTTCCTCGTTTATTTGTTAATCATGCCAATCCAGAAATAACAAAAGAGACATCTGAAACTTTTAAATTAATGGAACGAAAACTTTATAGGATAATTATGTTTCCAGCATTTTTTGTGACCTGGATATCTGGAATATCAATGATACATTATGTCGGTATTGATACCTGGTTAATTTTAAAAATTATTTTTGTAATTTTATTATCGGCTTATCACTTTTTTTGTCTTAAGTGTATTAACGACTTCAAAAATGATAAAAACAAACATTCAGCTAAATTTTTTAGAATTACAAATGAACTTCCATCTGTGGCTTTAATTTTCATAATTATTCTTGTTGTATTTCAGCCTTTTTAAATCAAGGTTTCTTAGTTATGAATGGTTTTTTTCTTCTAGGATTACAAGATTTACATATTTCACATTCTAAACCATAACAACTTCTAGCCTGACAAAATTCTCTACCATAAAATATTATTTGTAGATGAAGTTTATTCCATGATTTTTCTGGAAATAGATTTTTTAAATCTTTTTCTGTTTGAACAACATTTTTTCCATTCGTTAAACCCCAGCGTTGAGCTAAACGATGAATGTGTGTATCAACTGGAAATGCTGGATGACCAAATCCTTGAGACATAACTACACTTGCAGTTTTGTGACCTACACCTGGTAACTTTTCTAGTTCCTCAAAACTTTCTGGAACTTTCCCTTTAAATTTTTTTACAAGTATTCTTGAAAGTTCAAATATCGCTTTAGATTTTTGAGGTGCTAATCCACATGGACGAATAATATTATAAATTGTTTTTTTGGGTACCTTTGTCATCTTTATAGCTGTGTTTGCTTTCTTAAAAAGCGATGGTGTAACTTGGTTAACTCTTTCATCTGTACATTGTGCACTAAGAAGAACAGCCACAACTAATTCAAATTTATTTTTGTGTTTTAGAGGGATAGGAACTTTTCTATATATACGATTGAGTATTCTAGAGACCTCCTGCGCCTTTTCTATTCTTTTCAATGTTTAAAGCCTCCTTCAAGAGTTACGTATTAAGTAATACTAATAATTATGACAAAATATAGCACTTATTAATACTAATAATATTGAATATTTCCATTGAAGTAGTATGGGTCTACCATCAAATTTCTATGGAGGAAATAATATGAAAAAGACTTTAAGCATAGTTTTGTCTTTGCTTTTCATGGGTATTTTTTCACCAGCAATTGCAAATAATATTAAGTGGTCAATGCCAGGTGATTCATTAACTCTTGATCCGCACGCACAAAACGAAGGACCAACTCATATGGTGTCTCGTCAGGTTTACGAAAGTTTAGTAACTCGAGGTATCAATATGGAAATAGAAGCTCAGCTTGCTGAGTCATGGGATGCAACTGCTCCAGACACATGGATTTTCAATATTCGAAAAGGTGTTAAATTTCATGATGGATCTTCTTTAACTGCTAGTGATATAGCTTTTAGTATCAATAGAGCAAAAACTGCTCCTTCTGATATGGTTGATTTAATTAAAAGTATTAAATCAGCAAGAGCAATCGATGATCACACAGTTGAAGTAAAAACTGATGGACCAAACCCAATTCTTTTGAGTCAGCTAACTCAGATTTTTGTAATGTCTGAAGCATGGTCAAAAGCAAACGGTTGTGAAGTATCATACAATTGGGATGCAGGAGAAACATCTTATTGTGCATCTAATTCAAATGGATCTGGACCTTTCAAAATTACACTTAGAGAACAAGATGTAAGAACTGTTCTTGAAAAAAATAATGATTGGTGGGGAGATGATAGTACATTTAATGTTGATACCATTGAATTATTACCAATAGCAAATGATGCAACAAGAGTTGCAGCTCTTCTTTCTGGAGAAATTGATTACACGAATGTTGTACCAGTGCAAGATATCGAAAGAATTAAATCTTCTTCTGGACACAATGTAAAAATGACTCCTCAAAATAGAACAATATTTTTTGGTATGGATCAAGGTTCGGCTGAATTAAATTCATCTAACATTAAAGGTAAAAATCCTTTTGCAGATAAAAGAGTTCGTCTAGCTATGTATCATGCACTAGATATGGAAGCTATTAAGGACAAGGTAATGAGGGGTCAAAGTGCTCCTGCAGGAATTATTACTGCTCCTGGTGTAAACGGCCATACAGCAGAACGTGATCAAAGAATGCCTTATGATCCTGAGATGTCGAAAAAACTTTTAGCAGAAGCTGGATATCCAGATGGTTTTGACGTGACTCTAGATTGTCCAAATGATCGTTACATAAACGATGAAGCAATCTGTGTTGCTGCAATTGGTATGTTTGCTAAAATTGGAGTTAATGTGACTCTTGATGCAAAAACTAAAAGCCAACACTTCTCAGAAGTTAAAGAGGGTGATGCAAATGGCATGACTAGTGACATGTACATGTTAGGTTGGGGTGTTCCAACTTTTGACAGTCATTATGTATACTCATACTTATTTGATAGCGCTGGTAGCTGGAACAAAGTTAATTTTAGCAATGCTAGAGTTGATGAGTTAGTAGCAGCAATGGGTGTTGAAACTGATCTAGATAAAAGAAATGCTATGATTGCAGAAGCTTGGGATATTACTCAAGATGATGTAACATATCTTCCTTTACATCACCAAGTTGTAAACCAAGCATCAAAAAGTAATGTCGATGTTCCAATTAGAATGAACAACGAGCCATTATTTAGATTTGCGAACGTAAACTAACAAAATTTACATTTTCTGGCCAGTTTACTGGCCAGAAAAAAATTCATGTTCACCTATTTCTTTAAAAGACTCCTTCAATCAATTCTTGTTATGATTGTTGTCGCTTTTGTTTCTTTTTCTTTATTTAATTTTGTTGGCGATCCAGTAAATAGTATGACAGGAGAAGATGCTTCAGATGAAAGACGTGCTGAAGTAAGAGAAGTATTAGGTTTAAATGACCCTGTCTACGTTCAATTTTCCCGTTTTTTAGGTAATATAATTCAAGGGGATTTTGGAATATCATACCAATTAAAAAGAGAAGTATCAGATTTAATTGCAGAAAGAATGCCTGCTACTTTAGAATTAGTTTTTGTATCTGCATTGATTGCTATCATCAGTGGTGTTATCTTAGGCGTCTATACAGGTATTCACAGAGACAGTTTTATTTCTAATATTATTCTTGTGATTTCTCTAGCTGGAGTTTCTCTGCCAACATTTATAATAGGAATAATGTTAATTTATTTATTTTCAGTAATCTTAGGAGTTCTTCCATCTTTTGGAAGAGGTGAGGTAACGCAAATAGGTTTTTGGACTACAGGTTTTTTGACTACTTCTGGTCTAAAAGCACTCATACTTCCATCTGTTACTTTAAGTCTATTTCAAATGACTTATGTCATCAGATTAGTTCGTGCTGAAATGATGGAAATTTTACAAACAGATTATATCAAATTTGCAAAAGCAAGAGGTATTAAAAGAAGTGTTATTAATTACAAACATGCACTCAAAAATGGATTAATCCCAGTAATTACTATTACGGGTATAAACATCGGCACATTAATTGCTTTCTCAATAATTACAGAAACAGTTTTCCAATGGCCTGGTATGGGATCATTGTTTATCAAGGCTGTATACTTTGTCGACATTCCCATAATGTCAGCATACATGATTATGGTAGCTTTTATATTTGTTATGATAAATTTTATAGTAGATATCACTTACTATTTTATAGATCCAAGAATTAGACTGAAGGAAGAAGGAAGTTAAAAATGTTGCTTAAAACATTTAATAAAATTTATGATACTGATATTGGATATAGTTTCTTTAATTCTAAATTAGCAGTAATTTCTTCAACCATATTTTTTATTATATTATTTTGTTCTGTATTTGCTGGGATAGTAGCTCCTTATAATCCTTTTGATCCAGCATCAGTTTCTTTAATGGATGCATTTACTCCGCCAGTATGGTCAGAAGGAGGAAATTCTAGTTTTATCTTAGGTACTGATCAACAGGGAAGAGATATGTTTTCAACAATGATTTATGGCTCAAGGATTTCACTTATAGTTGGTTTTGCTTCTATAATTTTTGCAATGATACTTGGAATATTTCTTGGAATAACTGCTGGATATATTGGAGGTAGATATGAAATCATTGTAATGCGTCTTACAGATGTACAATTAACTATTCCAAGCATTTTAATGGCTTTACTTGTAGATGGAATTGCAAGAGCAATTATTACACAATCAATGCATGATGAAATGGCAATTTATGTTTTGATATTTGCGATTGGTATTTCTGAATGGCCACAGTTTGCAAGAGTATCAAGAGCGTCAACTTTAGTAGAAAAAAATAAAGAGTATGTCTCAGCATCAAGAATTATTGGACTATCAAATATATTAATTATGTTTAAGCATATTTTACCAAATATACTTAGACCCATTTTGGTAATTGCTACAATTGGATTAGCTCTTGCAATTATTACAGAGTCCACCTTAAGTTTTTTAGGTGTTGGCGTCCCGCCTACGACACCTTCTCTTGGTACTCTAATAAGATTTGGAAATAATTTTTTATTTTCAGGAGAGTGGTGGATTACTTTTTTTCCAGCAATTTTCTTAATTGTTTTAGCATTATCAATTAATTTATTAGGGGATTGGATGAGAGATGCTTTAAATCCAAAATTAAAAAAGAGATGAGTTTTTTAGAAATTAAAAACTTAAACATAAGTTATCCAACACGAAAGGAGACTATTGTTGCAAGCAAAAATGTAGAATTTTCTTTAGAAAGAGGTGAAATATTAGGAATTGTTGGTGAGTCTGGATCTGGAAAATCTACAATTGCAAATGCGATAATTAACTTGATTGATCCTCCAGGTGAAATTACAGATGGTTCAATCAAAATAGACAATATTGAATTAAGAAGTAACGAAGAAACAGTTCAAAATATTAGAGGAAAAAAAATAGGATTTGTTTTTCAAGATCCCCAAACTTCATTAAATCCTCTATTTAAAATAAAAGATCAATTAATTGAAACTATTCAAGCACATTTAAATTTAAGCTATCAAGATTCACTTAAAAAATCAATTCAACTACTCAAAGAGGTTGGAATAGAAAATGCTGAAAAAAGAATTGAGAATTATCCACACCAATTCAGTGGAGGAATGCGTCAAAGAGTTGTGATAGCTTTAGCAATAAGTTGTGAGCCTGACTTAATAATTGCGGACGAACCAACAACAGCTTTAGATGTAAGTATTCAATATCAAATATTAGAACTTCTTAAGGATCTAACAAAAAAAAGAAATCTTGGAGTTATAATTATTACCCATGATATGGGAGTTATAGCAGAAACAACAGACAAAGTTATTGTTATGAGATACGGACATATTGTAGAACAAGGAGAGACTAAAGAATTATTAACAAATCCGAAATCAACAGAAGCAAGAAGCTTAGTAATTTCAGTACCACCAACAAATAAAAAAATTGATAGATTTAAATTGATTAGCCCTGATGGTAAGAAAATCGCATCTAGTTCCAAGGATTTGACTAAAAATATTATTAAAACATGGGGAGTAAGGGAAAATAAAAATCAAAAATTATTAAAACTTGAGGAAGTGACAAAAATTTTTGATGATAATTCTTTAGGAAGTAGTTTTTCTTTTAGCTCTAATAAAAGTTCAAATGATAAAATAGTTAAAGCTGTAGATAATGTATCTTTTGAATTATTTGAAGGTGAAACACTTGGATTAGTTGGAGAGTCAGGTTCAGGTAAATCAACTATTGCAAAAATTATCACTGGATTAGTTGGTCCTAACAAAGGTAATTTAATTTATAATAATGAACCTTTATATAATTCAAATAAAAAATATCAAATACATAAAAGTAGAGGTCAAATTCAAATGATTTTTCAAGACCCTTACTCATCTCTAAATCCTCGTTTCAAAGTTAAGGATATTATTGCAGAACCAATTAAATTTTTTCAAAAAAATATCAGCAATAATGAACTTTTACAAAATGTTTACGACTTAATAGATATTGTTGGCATGACCAGACAATCTCTAGATCGATACCCGCATGAATTCTCAGGAGGACAAAGGCAGAGAATATCTATTGCTCGTGCCTTGGCAACAAAACCAAGATTATTAATATGTGATGAACCAACTTCTGCATTGGATGTAAGTATACAAGCTCAAATATTGAATTTATTAAAAGATATTCAAGATGAACTTCATTTAACCATGTTATTTATTAGCCATGATCTCCCTGTAATTCGCCAAATGTGTAACCGAATAATTGTACTAAAAAATGGTGCTGTTTGTGAAACAAAAGATACAGAGGAATTATTTAATAATCCTGAGCATGAATATACAAAGGAATTAATTAGACTTATGCCTAAAATTGAATCAATAATTTAACTAATTAATAATAGGTAAATTTTCAGGAGTTCTAGTACTTAAAAGTTTATAGGAGTCTTTAGTTATTAATAAATTTTCCTCTTGTACTAATATTTTATTTGCGTCCATTTCAATTGATGGTTCAAGAGTTATAATCATATTTTTCTCTAGTAAAGTTTTGTCATTTTTCATAATACTTGGCGGCTCAGTTAGTTGTAAGCCTAAACCATGACCCATCCTTCCAACTGATACTTTGTTAGTTATTAAACTTTGAGATAACTTAGAATATATTTCTGAACAACTAGTTCCAGGTTTTATAATTTCTAAAGTTCTCTCAGTTGCTTCCCACAATTTATTATATGCATCTAGAACTTGCTTGTGAATTTTTCCAAAACCAAAATTTCTATCGAAATCTGAAAAATAACCATTTAAAGTTGCTCCAGTATCAATAATTAGAATATCACCATCTTTAGTTACTTTTTCTGTTGGGTTACAGATAATCTGATTATAACCATTAAGCCCTGAAGCACACGCCATGTATTGAATATAATCTGCACCACTCTCAATTAATTCTTTTTTAAATATTGATGCAATTTGTTTTTCACTCATTCCTAAATTAATTTTTTGAGAAAAATCATCAAATACTTTACTTGTAATAGAACAAATTTCTTTAATATAATTGATCTCTATTTCAGATTTTATTTTTCTTATACTCCAAAGTATTTTACTAGCATCAACAAAATTATATTCTGATAAATCTTTTTGAATATCCAAATAATCATTAATACTCATTCGCAAAAAAGTTTCATTTCCTAATTCAAAACCAATATTTGAATTTTTAGGAAAACTTTTAATATTTTTTTTTAATAAAGATATTCCTTCATCTTTTGGATTTGGAGACTCCCAAGATTCGATATCATTGACTAATGTTTTTTGCATAGCAGTAATACCAATAGATGGTATTATTGCTTTTATTGGATTTTTTTTTGAAATAATTAAATACCAGGGCCTTGTAGGGCTTTCCCAAAAATTACTATCAAGTCCAGTAAAATATCTAAAATTAGACGGCGAAGTTATAATAACTACATCAATATTTTCTTTTTCAATATGTATTTGTATTTTTTCAATTCTGGAAATAAATTCTTCTTTTGGAAAATCGTTCATAAATTGATAAGTAACATAGCATTAACATGAATTAACAATAAGAAATACTTTGATCTATTCATCATTATTTATTTTTTGTTTGTCTTTAGGTACTTTTTTCCCTTTTGCTTCAGAGACATATTTATCTGCACTATTATTATCTAATAAGTATAATCCATTTTTATTATTAATTTTTGCTTCAGCAGGTAATATTTTAGGATCTTTAATTAGTTGGATATGTGGTTACTTTGTAAATTTTCTTATTAAGAAACCTTGGTTCCCAGTAAATAATTATTTATTCCAGAAAGCTACAGATATTTTCAAAAAGTATGGAAAATGGTCATTATTATTTTCATGGGTGCCTATTATTGGAGATCCAATCGCATTTGCAGCAGGTACAGTAAAATATAATATTACTTTTTTTTTAATATTTGTATCTATTGGGAAAATTGCTAGATATTTGATAATATATTTATATCTTATTTAATTTGTTATGTTTGAAAATCTTATATTTGTTTTCATTATTGGTTTTTTATCTGGAGTTGGTTTTTTATCAATTTTATTTTTTCTTCGCAAAACAAAAAATTCTGAAATAAAAGATGATACTGACCTTACTTCCTTAAAAAATCACATGCAATCAATTCAGCAATCTTTACAAAATTTTAATTTAGCTCAAGATAGAATTGAGAATACTTTAATTAGAGGTGGTGCACTTCAACAAGGTCCTTGGGGAGAATTTGTACTTAAAAATATTTTAGATAGTGTTGGTTTGAGAGAAGGAGAAGAGTATTCAACTCAAAAAACTTTTAGAGATGAAGATGGAAATTTACAAAAACCAGATGTAATTATTCATATGCCAGGTAATAGACACATAATTATAGATTCAAAAGTGTCCTTAGATTCTTGGCATGATTATTCTAATACAAATGATAATCAACAAAAGAAAATTTTTTTGAAAAAATTTTTGGATTCAACAAAAACTTCGATTAGAAGTTTGAGTAAAGATAATTATTCAAAAATATATGGAATAAACACAATTGATAATGTTTTAATGTTTGTCCCAATAGAACCAGCTTTACTTACTTTATATAATGAGGCAAATAAACTCATCGAAGATTCATGGAACAATAAAATAATTATTGTTGGACCATCAACTTTGCCCTTTTTACTTAAAGCTGTAGAAAATATGTGGCGGGTTGATAAACAATCAAAAACAATAAAAGATATAGCATCAGCTGCATCAGATATTTACGATAAAACAGTCAGTGTCTATGAGTCTTTTATAAAAGCTAATCATTCATTAGATTTAGCGAAATCAAAAATGGATGAAGCTAAACAACGACTACAAGATGGCTCAGGTAGTTTGACTAAAAAAGTAGAAAAGATGAAAAAATTAGGAAGATTAAGTACTAAAAAACAGTTGCCAGATATAAATGACGATGTAATAAACTAAATAAATGCCTAGTTTTGATATTGTAAACAGATTAGATCATCAAGAAATTGATAACGCACTAGGAAATGCGACAAGAGAAATTACCACTAGGTACGATTTTAAAGGATCAGATACTTCAATTGAAAAAAAAGAAAATACTATAGTTGTTATTACTGATGATGAAATGAAAGCTAGTCAAGTAAACGACATGCTCGTTACTCATTTTGTTAGACGAAAAGTTGATCCTTTATGTTTAAAAAAAAATGATATGGAAAAAGCTGGGGGAAATAAAATTCGTCAAACTTATGATTTAGTAGAAGGAATTGAGCAATCCCTGTGTAAAAAAATTACTTTTGATGTCAAAAGTTCTAAATTAAAAGTTCAAGTAAAGATCAATGGGAATGAACTTCGTGTTGAAGGAAAGAAAAAAGATGATTTACAAAGTGTAATGAAGCTTATTGAGGATGCTAAGATAGGTATACCAGTCCAATTTGTAAATTTTAGAGATTAAAAAATGATTACATGGGAATTAATAGCTGCTTTAGCAGTGTATAATTTTATTATGTACGTAACTCCAGGTCCAAACAATAGTATTTTAACTGCATCAGGTATAAAATTTGGATTTATAAGATCTATACCTAATATTTTTGGCATTCCTTCTGGTCATGGTTTGCAATTAGCACTTGTATGTCTAGGTCTTGGATCTTTGTTTATTACCTATCCTATAATCTATGATATTTTAAGATATGTTGGAGCAGGCTACATTCTTTATTTAGCATATAAAATGTTTGGATCTTTAAATATTTCAAAGACTAAAAATAGATTAAGACCATTAAAATATCATGAAGCAATTTTGTTTCAATTTGTAAATCCAAAAGCTTGGGTAATCTGTTCAACTGCAGTAACATTATATTATCCAAAAGATGAAAATATAATAATTGGAACACTATTTATGGTTATTATGTCTACAGTAGTTAATATTCCTTCCATTAGTATATGGGCATATGGAGGAAGTGTTATCAGACAATATCTTAATAATGAAAAATTAAAAAAAATTGTTGAATGGTTTTTAGCAATCCTTTTAATTATAACTGCAAGCTCAGTGTTATTTTACAACGCTTAAGGTTTAGGGATTTCATAAAATTCACCTACAGAATT